>JAFZAE010000143.1 GCA_017548385.1 Prevotella sp. | reverse complement strand
TTCCTCTCTCCTCTCACCCCTAAATAATTACACATTTTTGTCTATTTATTTGGTATGATTTATGTTTTTTGTTATTTTTGCATAATCAAATCTGCATGACACTTTCACATCATAAAATAACAAAAACCTAAATCATATGAAGAGAATTATCCTCATGTTGTCTGTCGGACTATTCAGTATTTGTTCGTTCGCACAAACACCAGCCATCCCCCGCGATGCGAAATTGGAGGCAAAAGTAGAGAAGACCTTGTCGAAAATGACCCTTGACGAGAAGATTGGGCAGATGCTAGAACTCAATCTCGACTTGATAGGCCGTATGACTGTTCCCAACGCCAAAATCGATCGCAACAAGTTGGCCAACGTGATGCGCGGATATGGTCAGTCGGACGATGCCGTGAAAGAACTGCTAAAACTCTCCGACGAGGAAATCATCAACCGCTTCAGCAATTTCAACCTCGACATCTATGAGGGTCAGGTAACACCCGTATGGAAACTCAATGAGACGATGCTCGACACCCTGATTTCGAAATACAAAGTCGGTTCGCTGCTGAATGCCCCCGGCACACGTGCTGCCACCCTTGACCAATGGCAGGAGTGGATAGGCATCATCCAGAAGAAATCGATGAAGCATATCGGTATCCCCGACATCTATGGTCTTGACCACAATCACGGTGTGACCTATACGCAGGGAGGCACCCTCTTCCCACAACCCATCAACATTGCCGCTTCATTCAATACCGAGTTGGCACGTATAGGTGCCGAGGTGACTGCCTATGAGAGCCGTGCAGGTAACTGTCCTTGGGTATACAACCCTGTCATCGACCTGGGCCGTGATCCACGCTGGTCACGTATCTGGGAGAGTTATGGTGAAGACCCCATCGTCAATTCCCGCATGGTAGAAGCCCAGGTGCTCGGTTATCAAGGTAGCGACCCCAACCACCTCGGGAAATACAACGTGGCAACTTGCGTAAAGCACTATTTCGCCTATGGTGCACCTTTTACAGGTAAAGACCGTACACCCGTCTATCTCTCTCCCTCTGTACTCCGTGAGAAATATTTCGAACCGTTCAAATGTGCCATTCAGGCCGGTGCTCTTAGCATCATGGTCAATTCCGGCAGTGTCAATGGTGTACCCGTTCATGCCAGTTATGAGTACATGACGAAATGGTTGAAGGAAGACCTGCAATGGGACGGTATGATTGTGACCGACTGGGCCGACATCAACAACCTCTATACCCGTGAGCGTGTGGCGAAAGACAAGAAAGACGCCATCCGTATTGCCATCAATGCCGGTATCGACATGAGTATGGATCCCTACAGTGTGGACTTCTGCATCCTGCTGAAAGAGTTGGTAAACGAGGGGAAAGTGAGTATGGAGCGTATCGACGATGCTGCACGACGCATCATTCGCATGAAATATCGCCTCGGTCTCTTCGACCAGCCCAACACCGGCGGTAAAGGATTTGAGAAGTTCGGCTCACAAGAGTTTGCCGAGAAATCCCTCCGAGCTGCTGAGGAAAGCGAAGTGCTGCTGAAGAACGAAGAAAACATCCTTCCACTGGCAAAAGGGAAGAGAATCCTGCTCACAGGTCCAACGCCAACCAGATGCGCTGCCTGAACGGAGGATGGAGTTACACATGGCAGGGATCTAAAGCGGAAGACTTGGCCGAACAGTACAACACTATCTATGAGGCACTCTGCAATAAATATGGTCAGGAGAACATCATCCTGGAACAAGGGGTGACCTACAATGAGAATGGCGCTTACTACGATGAAAACAAACCCGAGATTGAGAAAGCAGTTGCCGCTGCAGCCCAGGCCGATGTTATCATCGCCTGCATCGGTGAGAACAGCTATTGCGAGACACCCGGCAACCTAACCGACCTCTGGTTGTCAACCAACCAGCGTAATTTAGTGAAAGAACTGGCAAAGACTGGTAAACCCATTATTCTGGTGCTGAACGAGGGTCGCCCGCGTTTGATTGCAGACATCGAACCACTGGCAAAAGCTGTGGTGGACATCCTTCTGCCTGGCAACTACGGTGGCGATGCTTTAGCCAATCTATTGGCTGGCGACGCCAACTTCTCTGCAAAGATGCCATACACCTATCCACGTGAAATCAACTCCCTGGCCAACTACGACTATAAAGTGAGCGAAGAGGTGGGTACTATGTCGGGGGCCTACAACTATGATGCAAAAGTTTCCCTGCAATGGCCATTCGGCTATGGCATGAGCTATACCACTTTCGAATACAGCAACCTGCGGGTGGATAAGACACGTTTTGATGCCAACGATGTGCTCACTGTCACAGTGGATGTCAAGAACACGGGCAACCGCGTTGGCAAGGAGAGTGTGCTCCTCTACACAAGCGACCTTATCGCCTCGATGGTGCCCGACAACAAACGTCTGCGTGCTTTTGACAAAGTGGAACTCCAGCCAGGCGAGACCCGCACCGTGACGTTCAGTCTCCCCGCCAAAAGCATGGCATTTGTGGGCTTTGATGGAAAGTGGACACTGGAAGAAGGTGATTTCGTTGTCAAAATTGGACGCCTCACCCAAACCATCGAATGCACCAAGACGAAGGTCTGGGAGGAGCCGAATATTTAATTTTTTTGGAATCAAACACAATTAAATAATTATCCTATGAAAAGAATTTCAATCATATTGATGTTGCTGTTTACTGTTCTAACTGTAAATGCACAGGGGAAGGGCTTTGTATGTACAGGCAATAATGTGAATGTGCGAACAGGCCCAGGCAAGAATTATGCAGTATATGATAGTAATACCGACCATAAACGCCAATTGTCAAAAGGTGATGTTGTCGAATATCGTGGAATAAAGAAGAATGGATTTATTCTTATCAGACAGTTAGGATGGGGCGAGGATGAGAGAGAAGGTTGGGTATCAGCCCAATATCTCCGTCCTGTGACCCTTTGTCCTCAATGTGACGGAACAAAAGACGAGAATATCGGTGAAATAGACATTGAATTGATCACATGTAGGAAATGTAAAGGCAAGGGGTATATCAAGTGACCTCTTCCCCAGCCTACCATCATCAAGTATAATAAAAACACCAGCAGTTACATCCGATTTCAGGTTGTAACTGCTGGTGTTTTTTCGGTGACCGAATTTTCCACCTCATCATACAAACCACAGGGCGTTGCCCTGGGCTAAGAGTTCATTGGCCTTTCAGGCCGTTTGAATATAAATACACTTGCGAAACTTGAATTATTTTTCAAGTGCGGCAAAGAGGCGGTCGAGAGCTGCATCAGCATCGCCATTGGTTTCGTTAAGGAGAGTGACAAACTTCGAACCGATGATGGCACCAGCGGCGTTCTGTTGCGCAGCCTGCAGGGTTTGAGCATTACTGATACCAAAACCAATCATTCGAGGATTACGAAGGTTCATCTGGTCGATGCGACGGAAATAGTCTTGCTTCTTCTCATCGAAGTTTTTCTGTGCGCCCGTAATAGCAGCCGAACTGACCATATAGATAAAGCCGTCGGTATGTTCATCGATGAAACGGATGCGCTCCTCGCTGGTCTCTGGCGTGATGAGCATGATGACCCGCAAATCGTAACGGTCGGCGATTGGCTTCACGATTTCCTGATAGTCTTTGAAAGGAAGGTCGGGGATAATCATGCCACTCACCCCACTGTCCACACACGACTGGCAGAAAGCCTCAATGCCGTAGTGCAGGATGGGATTGAGGTATCCCATGAGAACGAGCGGGATATGCACTTCGTCTTTGATGGACTTCAGTTGTTCGAATAATTTTTTCAGCGACATACCATTTTTTAGGGCTGTGGTTGCGGCACTCTGGATGACAGGGCCATCGGCCAGTGGGTCACTGAACGGGATACCAACCTCGACCATGGCGATACCACGACGCTGCATCGTGAGAATAACGTCGGCGGTAGATTCGAGCGTTGGACATCCGGCACAAAAATAGAGCGAAAGAAGTTTTTGGTCTTTGCTATTGATGAAAAGTTGATTAATCTTGTTCATTGTTAATATTGAAGATTGAAAATTGAAAATTGAAGATTGAAAGGTTGAAAACTACATAATAATCTTTGCAATGAAAGATTTGAGCTTGTGGATGTCTTTGAGACCTGGCGAGAGTTCGAAGCGAGAGTTTAGGTCGATGCCTATACACATTTCATGATGGAATGACAGGATGCTGGAGGCATCGTCGGGACCGATACCGCCACTGAGCAAAAACGGGGTGTTGCCATGGTAGGCAGCCAACACGCTCCAGTCGAATTTCTCACCATTGCCACCGACGGCCTTTCCCTTTGTGTCGAAAAGGAAATAGTCTGCAAGTCCTTCATAGCCTCTTGTTTGTTCGATATCGTCAGATGTGGCGATGTTGAAGGCTTTGATAACAGGAAGGTCGGGAAGCTTCGCTTTGAGGGTCATGATGTAGTCGGGACTTTCATGGCCATGGAGTTGAATGGCATTAAGTCCATAGTCGTCAACATGGCGTATGATATTTTCCACGTCACTATCAACGAAGACACCAACACGTTTCGCCTGACGAGGAAGGTAGTCGGGGCGTTCGGCGACATAGCGTTTGGAATGGGGCCAGAAGATGAACCCCATATAATCGATGCCTAATGCCTCGACTGAGCGGATATTGTCGGAATCGCGCATTCCACAAACTTTAATCATCATATACTTCTTACTTTATCATGAATGACTCGTTCTTTAACATGAATTGTCAGGAATTAACCATGAATTATCATTAACTGAAGTGCGGAAGTGTATTTATATTCAAACGGCCTTGCAGGCCGTCGTTGCCCAAACATTTGACTTTATGCTCCATAACTACCATATATTCTGGATATTATGAATGAATAATCACTTCCACTTCTGTAACAATTATTTGTTTAATTCGAGAAGTTCGTGTTCGTTTTTTAACACAATTCGTGGATGAAGGCAGAGAGAGTCTCGCCTGGGTTGGGCGTTTTCATGAAATGTTCACCCATGAGAAAGCCACGGAAGCCTGCATCACGAAGGGCACAAACGGTCTGTGGATTGCTGATGCCACTCTCACTCACTTTCACAGCATCTCGGGGAAGC
>JAFZAE010000142.1 GCA_017548385.1 Prevotella sp. | reverse complement strand
CATGAGAAATTGGGCGTCACGATGTTTTGTGTCGAGATTGTGGCTTCCACACCATGTGATTTCATGGCTGCCACATTGGCGAACTTGCGGATTTCACCACCAGCGCCCGGGGTGTTGAGGTAGCCCATCAGGTCGAAGTTGTCGCGCCAATAGACATCAGAGGTGATGTTAATGCGGTTCTGCAGGAATCCTAAATCTACACCCACGTTGAACTCGTGTTTTTTCTCATAGGTCAGCTCGGAGTTTGGTAGTTGATTCAAATCTATACCTGTCTCTTGCTGGTCGCCCCAGGGACGCCAGATATTGGTGGCCACGTAGATGGCTTTTGCATTGGAAGCTGTGGTCTGCTCACCTACAAGTGAGTAAGACAAGCGAAGTGAAGCGTGTGAGAAGGCTCCGTTGGTCTTGTCCATCCAGTTTTGGAACCAACTTTCCTCATGGGCGTTCCAGCCTAATGACACGTTCCATGTGGGGAGCCAGCGCGACTTGCGGGCTTTGCCAAGCTGGTTGGAACCATCGTAGCGACCCGTCAGGTTGAGAGAATAACGGCCTTTGTAAGAGTAGTTGGCATTGGCAAAGTAAGCAAGACGACGGTTCCACGACTTTGCGAAGTTGTCTGTCTCTGTTCCTTCTTCCTTCATCTGCTTCTCACGGAAATAGTCTTTCACCACAATGCGGCTGTTATCGTAGTCCACACCCATGGTGATATGTTGTGTAGCGTCGTAGTCAGCGCGGTTAGCTTCCATACCACCGAAAAGGTTCAGGATATGGGTGTCGTTCCACACCTTATTATAATTAATGCTGCCACGGAAGTCAAGTTGTTTGACACTGTTGCGGTTGATGGTATAGATACCACCTACAGCCATCACAGACATAGGCAGTGAGTTGGGCTGGTCGGGATCTTGGTAGAGGTAGGGGTTGCTATACATCACGTTGGGGTTGTCGACACCGGCGCGATATGCCTCAGCCTGGTTAGAGTTGTTGAGGGTGAAATGCTCACGCTCCGAACGGTTGATACGATAAGAGCCAAGTGCTTTCAGTTCCAGTCCAAGGAATGGCTTCCATGACAGTTCGCCCTGGAATTTGGTGTCCATCACATTCACGTCGATGTAGTTGTTCTCCAATTCGTTGAAAATGTTGAATGGAGCATAGTTACGGGTGTAAATCTGGTCAGGGTCGAGCGTACGCGATGTATTCATACAGAAACTGAACGGGTTGATGTCGAAGTTACGACTCACGGTACCACTCACTACATCAGTGCTTTGATTCAATGTACCTGGCGCTTTCTGGTCACGATAAGAGCTGTTGGTACGCATTGTCAGAGTGAGCCATTTCGAGATGTTGAACGAGGCGTTCACGTTGGCGGTATAGCGCTGTACCTTGCTGTCCTTATACCATCCCGGGTCGTTCATGGCCGAGAGTGAAGCATAGAGGTTGGCATTATCGGTACCGGTACTAATGCTGATGGAGTGGTCCTGCACGAGGTTGTTGTTGAAGAGCAGGTCAAACCAGTCGGTGTTACGGAACTCTGCTTGCTGCAAGTATTCGTTCATGGCAGCCTGTGTGAAGGGCAGACCAAACTCACCGTTCTGGTACTGGTCCATCAAAGTGTACATTCTACCATAGAGTCCAGAGGAGGAGCCATTGGCTAATGCTGCAAACTCCAGCCAACCCTTCTTCTCCATTTCACGGTAGATACCCATCTGCTCTTGAGAGTTGGAGATGTTGTAGTTGGCATAACTGGGCTTCAAGCGGTAAGTAAACTCACCAGTATAGTTGATACTGCTATGTCCGGCACGGCCTTTCTTGGTTGTGATAACCACCACACCGGCCATGGCGCGTGCACCATAAATAGAGGTAGCACTACCGTCTTTCAGCACCTGGAAACTTTCGATATCATCGGCATTCAGACCAGCGATAGCATTGGAAATCAACGTCTCGGCATCACCGGAGGAAAGGTCGTCGGCGGAGACACTTACAGCATCCTCCATAATCACACCATCGACCACCCACAGTGGGGATGAACTACCGTAGATGGAGGTGGCACCACGGACACGGATCTTGGGGGCCGTTCCGAAGGTACCGGATACATTTTGCATCGACACACCAGCCACACGTCCCTCCAAAGCACGTGTGACGTCGGCGATACCATCGAGTTTGGCTTTTTCGGCGTCAACTTTTGCGGTAGCACCAGTAAATAGACGCTTGTCCATCTGTTGCATACCTGTCACCACCACCTCACTCAGCGTTTGCGAGTCGGATGAAAGCACTACTTTCATGTTGGTGCCACCTTTTAAGGTTTCGGTTTTCATACCTACGTACGACACCTCAATTGTAGGTTTTGCTGTGGATGTGTGGATAGTAAACTTTCCGTCAATATCGGTCACTGTAGCTATCTGAGTGCCTTTCACTTTGACGGCTGCGCCAATAATAGGTTCACCATCATCTGCTGACACTACAATGCCCGATACTGTGTTTTGTGCCATTGCCATACCCATGAATATGAATAGACAGGCAAAAATCAAGCATAGTTTTTTTCTCATTGATAGTTATTTTTTATTTATGATTTGGCTGTTTTTTACATACAGTCTGCAAAAATAACCATTTTCCCTTTGAAGTGCAAACAAATTAATAAAAAAGTGAATATTCTATTAATAATCATAAAAAATCAGTTACAAATACCACTTTTTTTAACATTAATAATAAGTTGACAAGTAAATAGGTTTACAAGTTTACAAGTAGACAAGTATTGGAAAAATGATTTGCCGCCACCTTTGGGAACATACCAAATGTATGACCAAAGGTGGCGGCAAGAGTTATATCAGAACTCCTGAACTCCTTCAGAGTTATTTCACCAAAATAACCATATATTTGCTGGTGCTCCAGAATTTATCGGGGTCGGTGATACGGATTACCTGTTGTCCAGAGGCATCTGGTGCAAGGGTGTAGCTGCCTTTAGGATGTGCGGTGAGTAGTTCAGCTTTCTTGCTATAGAGCTTCACTTCCTTTTCAATACGGATATCAATCTTTGTGAAGTAATTCTTGTTGAAGTCGCTTCTGAGCACCTCTTTTTTGCTGAGGATATTCTGCTCTTTCAGCTCTTCTTTGGTTCCGAAGACATAATAGGCTGTGTGAATTTGTTTGTCCTGATCGTCGATCGTGCGGGTCTTGTCAGAACTTTCATTCTTCAGATCCTCAATGTTTTTGCTCTGTTCAGAGATTTTCTGGTCTTGCTCAGTGATGTGGATATCTTTGGCCTCAAGTTCTTGGCGTAATTGTTGAAGTTTCAAATCTCTTTCTTCAAGCTGAGCTACAAGGCCTTCAATGGTTTTCTTAAGCTCGTCGCCTTTGAGGCTGCTTTGGTGCAATTGATCTTTCATCTTCTCCAAGAGTTCGCGGTTTTCCTTCATCTTGTTCTGGATAAACTGCATCTTGTCGGAGATTTGTTTCATTTTCTCCGTGCTTTCGCCTTCTTTGGCCATCGACACATAGTTCTCGGCTTCTGCAATCTGGTTCAGGCCTTCCTGAATCTGATTGAAGGTAGCAAAAAGGTCGTTGAGCTCGTTATCCTTCTGCTCAATGACTTTCATCAGCGAGTCATTTTGCGCTGTGTTTTGTTCTTCTACTACGGCTACTGGTTTCTCTTCTTTTTTGCAAGCTGCCAACATCAGCAGGCAAGCACCGAAAATTAGTAATTT
This sequence comes from Prevotella sp., assembly GCA_017548385.1. Taxonomy (GTDB): domain Bacteria; phylum Bacteroidota; class Bacteroidia; order Bacteroidales; family Bacteroidaceae; genus Prevotella. The sequence goes on along the minus strand of JAFZAE010000142.1, from coordinate 20,993 downwards.
TTTCATATTTTGAGTTAATTTATTTTTACTACCTATTTTCTAATTAACTGATTATTCCAGGTTCTCTGAATACTTAAATTGTTCCAATCACATTGATTTAATTAAGTTAATCACCCCCACTGACCACGATGACAATCTCGCCACGAGGTGTGTGCTCGGTGAAATGGGCTACTAATTCGGAGAGCGTTCCCCTGACACATTCTTCATGGACCTTGGAAATCTCGCGTGCTACACAGGCGCGGCGCTCACTACCAAAGACTTCGGTGAATTGTTGTAATGTTTTCACTAGTCGGTAGGGTGACTCGTAGAATACCATTGTTCGTTGTTCTTGGCTGAGCAATTGAAGGCGTGTCTGGCGGCCTTTTTTCTGGGGGAGGAACCCTTCGAAACAGAAACGGTCATCTGGAAGGCCTGATGCCACTAACGCTGGGACAAAAGCCGTTGCGCCAGGGAGACACTGTACGTCAATGCCCGCATTCACAGCTTCACGGACAAGATAGAATCCTGGGTCGCTGATGCCAGGTGTGCCAGCATCACTGATGAGTGCTATTGTTTGTCCTGCCTTCAGACGTTCCACGATGGCCGACGATGTACCATGTTCATTGAATTTATGGTGTGACAACAGTTGGTTGTGGATGTCATAATGCTTCAGTAGGATACCCGATGTGCGGGTGTCCTCGGCAAGTATCAAGTCGGCTTCACGAAGTATTCTCAGCGCACGCAGCGTGATATCCTCAAGATTGCCCACAGGAGTGGGGACAACGTACAAAATACCCATATTCGCTACAAAAATACATCAAATCATGCAAAATACACAAAAAATACTTGTTTTTTTACGTTTTAGTAACGAAAGCAACGTCTTTTTACGTTTTTTTATTTTTATTTCTATATCAAGGAGAAAAAATTTGCTGTTTCTAAAAAACTTTGTAACTTTGCAAACATGATGATAGAATCGACAACAGGGGAGATACACCGCCCCGGAAGAATAGAAGTGGTCTGCGGTTCCATGTTCTCGGGAAAGACTGAGGAACTCATACGCAGAATGAAAAGGGCTGTCTTTGCAAAGCAAAAGGTGGAAATCTTCAAACCTGCAATAGACACGCGGTACTCTGATGAGGAGGTGGTCAGCCACGACCACAACTCCATCACCAGTACGCCAGTGGATGCATCGGCGTCAATTTTGCTTTTGGCGGGTGATGTTGATGTGGTGGGCATTGATGAGGCACAGTTTCTTGACAACGGTCTTGTGGATGTATGTACACAGTTGGCCAATCGTGGTGTCAGGGTGATTATAGCCGGGCTCGACATGGACTTCCAGGGTAAGCCTTTCGGACCGATGCCGGCTTTGTGTGCCATTGCCGACGATGTGACCAAGGTGCATGCCATCTGTATGAGATGTGGCGCGCTGGCCTATATCAGCCACCGCCTGGTGGACAGTGACAAGCGGGTGCTTCTGGGTGAGAAAGCCACTTATGAGCCCCTCTGTCGTGAATGCTATAATTTGGTGGTGAGTGGGGAGAGAACTGAGAAGTAAGATGTGAGGGGTAAGAGGATAGACTTTAGTTGTTAGATTCGTAATTCCGTAATTCCGAAATTCCGAAATCCCGTAAGCCCACACTTCCCCAAAGTAATGTCCCTTTACCCCCTTTAACCACTTACAATCTTCAATTTTCAATTATCAATCTTCAATCTTCAAAATCACCATGCTTGAAGGAAAAATAACGTTCGACAGATTTATCCGATGGGTCATCATGGCCGTTATCGTGATAGGGGTGATATGGCTCATGGGCAAATTGAGTGGTGTGTTGCTACCTTTTTTTATAGGGTGGTTTATCGCTTACTTGCTCTATCCTATGGTGAAGTTTGTCCAGTATAAATTGCATGTGCCAACTAGGGCGCTTTCCATCGTGGTCACTTTGATTGTCGTCACAGTCTTTGTCGGCCTTGTCGTATATCTCATCATTCCACCCATGATTGAGCAGTTTGAACGATTGGGTGTCGTGACGATGAAATATTTGAACCAAAATGTTGCTGAAGGAGGTGTTGCCGCAAAAATCCACGATTGGCTGAATGAAAATCGTGATAAATTGAATGATTTTTTCCAAAGCCCTGATTTCATTGAGACCGTCAAGGGTGCCCTACCTCAAGCATTTAATTTCCTCGGCAAGACAGCCAATGTAGTTTTCAGTATTGTGGCTTCCTGTATCGCATTGCTTTACACCTTCTTTATTTTACTCGATTATGAGTATCTCACCGCTAGCTGGATTAAGATTTTTCCCAAGAAATCCAGACCTTTTTGGAGTGAACTGATGGTCGACGTGGAGCGTGAACTGAATAATTATATTCGTGGACAAGGATTGGTGGCACTCATCATGGGCGTGATGTTCTGCATTGGGTTTACCATCATCGACTTCCCCATGGCGATAGGTATGGGTATCCTCATCGGTATTATGGATCTTGTACCATATCTGCATACATTCGCTTTGATTCCCACCGCATTTCTGGCATTACTCAAAGCGGCTGATACAGGACAGAATTTCTGGATGATTTTTGGCATGGCCGTGCTAGTGTTCATTGTCGTACAAATTATCTCCGACATGATCGTCACACCAAAAATCATGGGAAAGGCTATGAGACTCAACCCAGCTATTTTGTTGCTATCTCTGTCAGTATGGGGAGCATTGCTTGGCTTCATAGGACTGATTATCGCCCTGCCGCTCACTACCATTCTTATTGCATATTATCAAAGGTATGTCGTGGGAACAGAGGAAACGGCGGTGGAAAAAAGCAGTTTTGCCAACTTTGACTTCTCTGTAAATAACCCTTCCAATACAGCCTCGGAAGATATATCAGGTCAGAATCCTTCTTCCCAAACCCCAAAATAATTCATAGGGGCATACAACTATGCCCCTACATTCAAACAGATTCTAATTCCTAATTTCAAATTTCTAATTATCATTTTACCATCCACACATTCAGCGTAATGCCACCGCCTTGCGAAGACCAGTCGGGTTGGCAGACGAAGATGGCGTTGTTGAGCCAAGCGTAGGGACTGTCGTTAGGTGCCTCAAATTTCGGGGCGCACTTGAAATAGAACGATGGGCGGCCCTCGGCATCCGTGCTGGTGGTGATGATACCGCAATTGCGGATATGGATGTTCACACCATCGTCGGTGCGGATGGAGTAGATGGCTTCAATTTCTGTGCGTTTTCCATCGACGCTGCCCATTTGGTAGTCTGCACCACCATTGAGGATGGTTCCCTTGATGTTGGGACCTTCAAATGTGCCACCCGTAATGGGGATGACGTTGCGTTTGCCACGTGGAGTGTCACCCACGGAATACATCTGGCCGAGGGTTACACGAAGTTGCATCACAAAGTCCAACTGTGGAGTTTCTTTTGGTGTGACAGTTTGTGAATAGCCTGTGAGCGTCATCGTCATCAACAGAGCTAATAAGAACAATTTTTTCATAGAATGGTTTATTTTGTTTTTATTATCAGAAATAATCTCACCTCTCAACACTAATAATCTTCTTCCCATCCTGAATGTAAATCTGTCCATGGCGGGGTTGTGATACTTGCCGTCCGTCGATGGTGTAGATGGCAGATGAGGTGGGGGAGACAGTCGGAGTGTAGATGCCTGCTGGGTCATTGATTGACACTTGGGTGAGGCGTATGCCATGACCTTGGATGACGATGCCTTTCTGTAAGATGACGTTCAGGGTGCTCTCATCAAACGACATAGCCGTCACATGGTTTGTTCCGCTGCCAGTGGAATAGACGTTGCTGGGGATGAAGTCACCAGTGAAGGTGTTGTCTCCCACGTGATAGGTGACCATTGAACTCCAGTCGCCATAAAATAGTTGGATGTCATCGTAGTCGGTGTAGTCCTGGGTGTAGGAGAGCACTAATTGTACGGCACTGCTCTTACCCTCAAAGAGAGAAGAAGGCACTGTCAGTTGCAGACCGTTGCCCCAGTCGAGCAGGGCGTCGCCTTCCCAGAAAATAATTCCTCCTGCGGAATCGTCCTCATATTGTTCGGGTTCTTTGTATTCTGTTCCGGCTCCTTCGGTAATACCCCTCAGGAAATAGGGGGTTCCCACAGCCATGTTATTCCATCGTTTGAAGATACCGAAATTCTCAGGACCGTTGTTAAAGGCATTGTTATCCCAGACAAAGGCGGCAAAACCATGTTGGCGGGCTTCACTTACCACACATTTCAGATAGTACTGCATATTTTCCTGCTGTGTCTGCTTGTCATTCTCTGTGTAGTGGTTGGCTACGCCATATTCACCCATCACGACACCCAGACCTTTCTTCATCCAAGTGTTGGTTATGCGGTCGAAGAGATTGGTGATGGTCTGCTCATTGCTATTGGGGGGAGTTGCTCCTTTATTCTTGTAAGCGTCGCCCCAATAATAATAGGTGCAGTTGCCGCAGTATTCGTAGGGGTCGTAATAATGGTACTCCACGCTCAGTCGCTTTTCCACAGGGTCATCGGGGATGGTGAAACCGCTCAGTCCGTAATAGGGATTACAGGCGAACGTCTGCACGATGAGGTTGCGGTAGTAGTTCTTACCACCTGTGGCGCGTACAGCATTGACGAAAGTTTGGTTGTAGCTGTTCTGTACCGCCTGCTGTTCTGTGGTGGGTGAGCTCCAGTTGACAGTTGTCTCATTGGTGCCGGCGAAAATCAGCTTCTCGCCATAGTCGCGGAAATAAGTTGCGATATTTTTCCACATCGCAGAGAGTTTGGCATTGTTTTCCTCTTGCTTGTTGTAGTAGGGGTTGCGGTCATACCAGTCCTCATGGTGGGAGTTGATAATTACATACATGTCCTCTTCCAATGCCCAGTCCACTACTTCCTTTACTCGGGCAAGCCAGGTGGAATTGATGGTCATCGTACTTGGGTCTGTCACATGGTTTATCCATCGTATTGGGATGCGGATGGCATTGAATCCTGCCTCTCTGACGGCATGAATCATTGCCTTGGTGGTCTTAGGGTTGCCCCATTCTGTCTCTGTGTTAGGACATTCCAACGAGTTGCCGAGATTCCAACCCATCACCACGTCTCGTGTCCATTCCTGGGCACTCTTTGTCATTCCTTCATTGTTGGGTGCCACGTCTTGGGCGTAGCTGACCATCGTCAAAAAAAGGACGGAAATCAATGTAAGTAGATTTTTCATAATTTGAAAGTTGACGTTAAGAATCTTACCATTCTCTCCATCAAATGTGTCTGATGGATTGATGATGCAAAGATAACAATAAAAAATGATTATCATTCATATCTATGCGATTGTTTTTTGATTAGTGTCAAAAAGATTATATAATGTACCAAATATGAAAAATGTGAGTACAACGTTTGGCTTGTTGAGTTTTTTTCCTTTATTTTGTACTGAAAACATATCTAAATTATATATGAAGAAAAACTTAACTTTACTGATGCTTGGACTGACACTTTCACTCCAAGCACAAAATCCTATCATCCACGACCAGTTTTGTGCCGACCCCACTGCTCGTGTGTTCAACGGCAAGGTGTATGTTTATCCATCGCATGACATCCCCGCCCCCGAGGGTCAGCGGCAGGATTGGTTCTGCATGGCAGACTACCATGTATTCTCGTCGGAAAATCTCTGCGACTGGACCGATCACGGTATGATTATCTCTCAGGAAAACGTGCCTTGGGGAAATCCTGAGGGATACTCCATGTGGGCCCCTGATTGCGTGTATAAGAATGGCAAGTATTATTTCTACTTCCCCAACGGGTCCAAACAGGGACGTGGTTTTTCCATTGGTGTGGCAACTGCTGACCGTCCCGAGGGTCCCTTTACACTTGAGAAAGAACCCATCAAAGGTGTGTCAGGCATCGACCCATGTGTACTCATCGACGATGATGGTTCTGCCTATCTCTATTGGTCGGGCATGGGTATCCGTGGCGCAAAGCTGAAGGACAATATGAAAGAACTCGATGGTGAGTTGAAGGAGATGACTTTCCCACAGCGACCAGGACAAAACAATAATGCCAACCAGCAGCGGCCACAGATGCCGCCTATGCTCGTAGGTGGCGACACGATGGAAGGTCTGCCTGACGGTTTCAAAGAAGGACCTTTCGCTTTCAAGCGTGGTGACTGGTATTACCTCAGTTTCCCATGGGTGCGCACAGAAGGAGGCACCGAGACATTGGCTTACGCTATGTCGAAAAGCCCACTTGGACCTTGGGAGTTCAAAGGCATTATCATGGCTGAGCACGACAACGGCTGTTGGACCAACCATCACAGTCTTATTGAATATAAAGGCCAGTGGTACATATTCTACCACCGCAACTATTATTCACCATCGATGGACAAGCGTCGCTCGGCATGTATCGAGAAAGTGTTCTTCAATGCCGATGGCACAATCAAAGAGGTGAAAGAGACACTCCGTGGCGTAGGCATCAGACCGGCTTTAAGCAAAATCGAGATAGAGCGCTACAGCGACATTAGCAGCGATGCTTCCATTGCCTACCACGATACCACCAATTGCTTCCGTGGATGGTTCACAGACCTGCCAAATAAAGGAAGTTGGGTGAAATTCAATGATGTTGATTTCTCTGGTGTCAAGAATGGTTATATGGTGGTATGCGCCAAGGCAAAGGCCAACACCGAATTCTATGTACGTGAAAAAGACGCTAAAGGTAAGGTTATAGGTAAAATTAAGATGACTGTTGTCAGCGAGGGTGGACCCTTCCGCCGCGATATGAGCGGACAGTGGCTTACACTCACCGCACCACTGGAATATACACCTAACGGCGTAACCGACCTGGTGGTGACCTGCGAGGGCGAGGGTGTCGCCGTTGACTGGGTGATGTTCAAGAATCGTCCAGAATATTTCAATACACCGACAAGTGATATTTCACAGCCCGACAATGAGGGATTCATCCGCAGATGGATGCTTCTCGAACCTATCGACAAGCCCAATCCCAGCAATACCGTATTCACCGACACCTATCTCAGGGAACAGTTTGGCAAGGAGGCTTTCAAGGGACAGTTCACCATGTTACCCAAAGATGGACAAACAGTTAAGGTGGACAAGCAGACACTCGCATGGCATGACGTGGAGAGTGCCAACTATAATGTGAAACTTTTCCGCTTCGCCGACCTCTTAGGCAAGCAGGTCTATGGTGTCCATTTCTGGGCTGTCACCGTCATCGACTGTCCTGAGGAGATGAAGGATGTCCGCTTGGCTGTTGGTTCCAATGGCGCCTCTATGTGGTGGGTCAACGGCGAGGAGGCTTTGCTGCTCTCCAACGACCGGCGTATGGTGCGCGATGATGGCATGTCGCAACGTCTCACCCTTAAGAAAGGACGTAATGTCATCCGGGGCACCGTCATCAACGGACCGGGTATGAGTGACTTCTGTGTGAGATTCATCGATTCCAACGGAAAACCAGTGACAAACTATACAATAGTGAAGGGAAAATAATAGTTAAGGTAGTTAAAGAGTAGTTGAAGAGTAGTTAAAAGGTAGTTAAAGGGACAAATGCTCTGCTTTTTCAGAACTCCTGATCCTGTAACTCAAAAACTCCAAAACTCAAAAACTTAAAAACTCAATAAAAATATGAAATACAGACATTTTTTTGCAGCATGTGGCGCAATGTTTATTTGTGGAGCAGTTTCCACAGTGGCACAAGTTGGACAACCCTATATCCACGACCCGTCGACCATCGTAGAATGTGATGGCAAATACTATACCTTCGGAACTGGAGGCGGCGGACTCATCTCTGAGGATGGATGGTCGTGGCACAGTGGGGCAGAGAGACCCGGTGGTGGCGCTGCACCCGACGCCATGAAGATTGGCGACCGCTATCTGATTATTTATGGTGCCACAGGTGGCGGACTTGGCGGTGGACACAACGGTCGCATCCTCACGATGTGGAACAAGACTCTCGATCCCCAATCACCCGACTTCAAGTTCACAGAGGCTGTCGAGGTGGCTTCCTCCGATGGTATGGAAGACAATGATGCCATCGACCCTTGTCTGCTTCTCGATCCGACTACAGGCCGTATGTGGGCTACTTATGGTACCTATTTCGGTACTATTCGAATGATAGAACTTGACCCTGCTACAGGATTGCGCGTGGCTGGTAACGAACCTAAAGATGTGGCCATCGACTGCGAGGCTACCGACCTCATCTATCGCGATGGATGGTACTATCTCCTGGGTACACATGGCACTTGTTGCGATGGTGTCAACTCCACCTATAACATCGTGGTGGGACGCTCACGCAACGTCACTGGCCCCTATGTCGACAACGTCGGACGCGATATGTATCATGGCGGTGGCAGGATGGTTATTGCTGCTGGTGACCGTGTGACAGGACCTGGACACTTTGGCCGTACTATTATTGACGAGGGTGTCGAGATTATGTCGTGTCACTATGAGGCAGACCTTGAACAAGGTGGCCGTAGTGTGCTGGGTTTGCGCCCACTCCTATGGAGAAACGGATGGCCAATTGCTGGCGAACGCTTCAAGGAAGGTACCTATGAGATTGAGTCAGAACGCCGTGGATATGCTCTCGAACTGGCTGTGGATTTCGTGCGTATGCCCCAGGAAAGAAGGGGATGGTTCAACCGCAACAACGATGAGCCAGTGAAACCTATCGCCAACCAAACTTTACAAGATGTCATCGGTACATGGCCAGAGGGCGATATCCCTGTCAGAATCAATGACTATATGTTCCGCCCACATCAGTTGTGGTCAGTGAAAGTGGTGCCAGAGGCTGGTGGTTTCCTCGGTGGACCATACGTGAAAATCGTCATTGAGGGTACTAACAGGGCTCTTACCGCAACCGCCAATCTCGAACTGAACTCCACAGAGTTCACGGGCGCTCCCGAACAACTCTGGCGCATCGAGCAACTCACAGATGGTACTTATCGCATTATGCCTAAGCAGATTCCAGGGGAGGAGGGCCTCAATACCCGCTATGTGCTTTACTCTGCAGGTGACTGTACCGCTACGCTCGCACCATATGACTTCTCGAGCGACAACTCGAAGTGGAACTTCCGCCAGCATTGATTAGTCTAGTTGACGAGTTGACAAGTTGACGAGTTGACAAGTTATTTGCTGGAATATAAAAACTTATTAACTCAAAAACTCAAAAATCCAATAATTGATGAGAACTATCAAATTATTTGTCTTTCTCCTATGTGTGTGCTGCCTAGGTGTCACTCAGGCAAAAGCCATGGGCATCAAAGACGCTGGTGAGGGGAAATATGAATTGACAGAGGGTGACCTCGTGATGGTGGTGGATGCTGCCCATGGTGGGAAAATCCTTTCCTTTACATACAAAGGAGCGGAAGTCATCTCGCAGTCAAGATGGCCTGAATCGTTCGGAAGCACGTTTTGGACAAGTCCACAGGTGGAATGGAACTGGCCGCCTGTGCCTGAGTATGACAAGCAATCTTATACGGTGGAACAAACCACCGACCGGTTGATACTCACCAGCCAGGTGTCGGAGAAACTGAAGTTCAGAATCCGCAAGGAGTTTGCCTCCAATCCTAAAAAGAAGTGCTTCGTCATCACCTATTCTATTATTAATGAGGATAATAAGGAGAGGCAAGTGGCACCATGGGAAATCACTCGCGTGTCCAACAATGAAGGACTGATTTTCTTTGATGCCAAAGTAGAGGACATCACACCTGCAGGTGTGCTTGACTTCAAGGCCGCCAACAAAGCTGTGTGGTATCATACTGACGAGACCAACGAAAACCGAAAAATCAATGCCGATGGCAAGGGATGGCTGGCTTTCTGCGGCAATGGACTGCTCCTGGTAAAGAAATTCGACGACCTCAACCCATCACAACCGGCTCCCAAGGAGGCAGAGATTCAGGTTTATGTCAACCGTGGGAAGTCGTATATCGAACTGGAAAGTCAGGGCGCCTACCAAACACTTCAACCTGGTGAGTCGCTCTCCATGATAGTAAGATGGATGATGACAACTGTGGATGCTTCTCCACAACCCTCCAAAAAACTCTTGAAAACAGTCAAGAAAATGTTGAAATAAACCATTCAGCAGGACGGACATGTCCGCCCTGCTTTTAATGGTAAGAGGTTAGATTTTAGACTCTGGCCGTGATAACGATATAATGAAATTTTCTATTTTTTTTATTTGCCAACTATTCAACTAAACTAATCAAATCAAATAACCTGTATCTTGTCAATTTAAAAATCAAACAACTTGTCAACTTGTATCTTGTCAACTTGTCAACTTAATAAATTATGAAAAACGACAAAACACATTTAGGCCTTATTCTTGCACTTTTAATCTTGTTGCCTTTATTAGGTGGCGCATGTTATTTCCTGCTGTCCAATGGTGATGGAAAACTGCAAGAGCAAGTAGTAGAACTGGCGAAAAAGATTAGCGCCAACGACTTGAAATCAGTGAGCGCAGTATATCCCGATGCTGCAAAAGCAGATTCCCTGACTTTAAAATGGAATGAAGACAGTTTGGATATCGTGGAAACGAAAACCAAAGATACCTATTTGGTGAAATTCGGCAACAATGTGGATATGACCATCGTAAAAGGCAAAGATGACAACTTCAAGGTGAAAGAGTCGCACAATCTCTTCGCCTACGACCCACAATATCTCGCCTTTGCCAAAAAAACTGGGCAATGGAAGGCTGGCCTTACCGATAGCCAGTTGGCCGATAGGATGAAAGACCGCGGACTTCCACAGTATCTGCTCGACAAATTCAATCGTGACCTGAAAAATGGTCTGCGCATTGTGAGTTCTGGTACATACGGTGATGATTATTATGAAGGTGAATGGGTAAGTGCCAAGGGTGCTACCTTCAATGTGAAAAACAGCACGAAGTACATTGTGCCTGGTAGTACCTATTATATTATCTATAAGGAAGGATATTGGGGCGGTGGCTCTATGGGTCAGGAGGTGGTGCCTGGAGTGGACATCGCTTCGGGTGCTACAGTTACGCTAAAGACTAAAGAATTAGGGTCTTCTATGGAGAGTGATGTTAGTCAGAGTCTCGTCGTCAAGGGACTCTCGATGGAGGAGTTTATGGCTCTTTTCGTGCCCACGGGCAACGAGTATGAGGAATATATCAAGGAAAATGGCAATGTCAACGCTGCCGATGTACCATTGTCATTCTCTTACGAGGGTGTTATGGGGGGATGTGGCACCCGATTGCTCATGGACGGGAAAGAAGGTTCTCTGATGTACAATTCCCATGGACCGACATTTGATGGTTTTGACCAGCAGCGGGGTGTGGATTTAGTATCCTATGACCCCTCTTCTGGGAAACTCGTATTGAAAGTGAGCGATATGTACGACAAGGTAACGGGAAAATTAGTGGGAACCTTGAAAAACAACCAATATACAGGCAACTTCGTCAATGTGAATGGTAAATCCTCACCTTTCACTTTCAAATAGTTCCATATTTGTGATACTTTAGTTGAATTTTAATTGAAATATAATGATAAAAAAGAATTTCCTATCAATTTTTCTGCTGTTTTTTGCTGCTGCCAATGCCATGGCGGGAGATACCCTAACTATCAGCAACATAGGGTTTGAGAAAAAACTTCCTGGCGGCTCTTCTACGGTAAATATAGATTTCCCCCTTGGCGATAATAATGCAGTACGCAGGGCGGTTGTCGATTATATTTATGAAGGGCTGCAATTCTTTTCCGGAGTGCAAATCGCATACCCACCAAACACTTGTGATGAGCCGACATTCAAAACATTCCTTGAGGAATACACCCAGGCTCTGTGCCAGATAACGGCAGAAGAACAACAAGAATATGCCCAGTCATTTGAAGACGAGGAGGAACCCTATAACATGGATTGGTTTTCTAACCTCGCAGTGTTGAAGGCGGCCGATACTGACCGCTATGTCAGCTATGTGTTCTATTGGGGTGAGTTCTGCGGAGGAGCTCATGACAATCGTGGTTCAAGCGCCATAACCATCCGTAAATCCGATGGGGCACGGATGGACGACATCTTCAAAGAAGATGTGGAAGATGATATGCAGCCATTGCTATGGAAATATCTTATCGCATCAGAGGAACCAGAGGATGAAAAAGAGTTTGTCGATGAAATCAACCAATTCTTGGAGGCCAATTACGGCCTTCGTGATTTTCTCCACTTATCCCAAAGGTCCTATCTGGCTCCTGATGGCATTCATCTGGTATATGATCCCTTGGAAATTTGCTTTTGGTATATGGGGGCTCCTGAAATCACTATCCCCTACCAAGATGCAAAGCCATTTGTCACCAAAGAAATTTCGCAACTAATCTTCGGAAATAACTGAGTCCACTTTAAGAAATCGTAGGGACATACCCCGTGTATGTCCGAAAAATATCAATGTGCTCACACAATCTGTGGTAAAATCGGACATACACGGGATCCCCTATATTGAGAATGATTCAGAAAAGGCTGCGGATGAGGAACCAAATGACAGGTACTAACAGCGCGGGCAACAGATTGAGCGTACGACAGTCTTTCAACTGAAGCAAAGAGAGACCACTACCCGTAATCAACAGACCACCAACAATCAATAACTCCGCCATCAGGGCATCGCTGATGGCAGAGGATGAGATATGGGCTATTAGCCAAAACATCCCTTGCCAGCAGAACAGGACGGGTGCTGCCAATATCATGCCAATGCCATAGGTGGAAGCGAACACCATCGATGATACAAAGTCAAGCGTGGCATTGGTGAAAAGAAAAGTGTGGTCGCCTTTCAAGGCTGAGATGACAGGTCCAAGCATTGATAACGGGCCGATGCAATAGAGTAGGATAGCAGTGGCAAGACCATCGGCAAGACGGTTCTTCTTGCCTTCACTTTGTTTGGAGTATTTATCCACCAAGCGCTTGAAACGCCCGTCAATATTGAGGGCGGTGCCTACAATGCCGCCAATAGCCAGCGACACGATGAAAAGCACAGGGTATTCCGACTGGCTGAAATGTGATATGGTGGCATTGAGGCCGATGGCCAGTGACGCAAGTCCCAAACCAGTATAAAGCACCTCTTTGTACTTTTCTTTGATGCCGCGGTGAAGCAGTGCTCCAATGATGCCACCAACAATGATTGTGGCAGTATTGACAATGGTTCCTATCATAATTGTTTGATTGTGTTTTGCAAATTTAATCCCTTTATATGCAAAACCAAACAAAAATCATTTTTTTCTTCATTATTTCGATTTATTCAGCAGAAATCGCTATTTTTGCAACCGTAAGGAGCACCATGTGTTACCAATACAAATTACTTGTCAACTAAAAATCATATAATTCGTCAACTTGTTAACTCGTCAATTATCAATCAATATGACTACTAATCTAAGACTTTTTTTATTGTCAGCATTGAGTCTCATGCTGGCTCATAGCGTGCAGGCACAACCCATTTATGATATCACACAGGCTTATTTAGCCAATGCTGGTTTCGATAGTGATTTTGACTATACCATCAATGACACTGGCAATGTGGCACAGGAAATCCTTGAAGTGAAAGGCTGGATAAAGAATATCAGCGTCAACTACACAATCACTGGCGTCTATCAGTTGGGTACTCCAAAGACCTTCAATGGTGCCTCCGTTCCCGCCGTAGGTCAGGATGGTACTTCCAATGGCGGTGTACTCGCCCTGAGCACCGGATGGAATCAGTCAATGCTCTTCTATCAGAATGTTACCCTTCCACCAGGACAATATGCCCTCGTCTCAGCATGGTATAATAGTGCCGAGAAGACCGATGGCCGTAGTAGGGTGGGGTGGAGACCCAAAGGCAAAGTGATGAATTACTCTTCAGTGAGTTCTTATCCTATCGGCGTATGGTTCACTGACACCATCTATTTTGAGGTGACGGAGACACAAACGGGTATCATTCAGATTGGTTTTCAAGCCAATGCCGACAAAGGTTCGAACAACTTTGCAAAGCCTGTGCTAGATTATGTGAAACTCCTTCGTGATACACCTTTCGGAAAAGCCGACATGGATGCTTATAAGACAAAGTTGCAGGCTCTATTAGACCAGGCCATCACGCTTTATGGCGACGGCTCAGCCAATGCCGCAGCCGATCTCCTCCAGGCTATTCAGGCGGCACAGGCGGTGATGGATGACGAGAATGCTACCATCGAACAAGTTGATGAGGCTATGGAAGCACTCACACAGGCCATGGACGATTTCCAATGGGCTAACCCCACAGGGGCTGCTCCAACGGTGGTGACTGATAGCCGTTATGCCCGTGGCGCAACGATGGCTTTCGGACGCATGACAGTTTCTGGCGTACCAGCAAGCCAAATCACAGAGCAGGGCTTCTGTTGGAGCGAAAATCCAGAGCCGACCTTCCGCGACCATACCACTCAGCGTATTCTCAACAACAACGGAAATATCTACTGGTTGGAAGATCTGAAGCCGGCGACGCAGTATTATATGAGGGCATATGCCATCACCAAGGGACGACAGGTTGCCTATGGCGAGGTTATCCGCTTCTATACCATCCCCAAGGGACAAATCAATTTCTATATCCGTGAGAGTGGCGACGCTGCTGCCGACCAGCGTATCCATGACGCTGCACAGACCGCTGTCAACTGGTGGAACAACCTCACTGAGATGAAGGGATTTACCACCAGCATCGGCTACAATCCCGGTGTGCCTACAGCAGAGTGCTCATACGGTGGGTGGATGAGCGTAGGCTCCAACCAGTCGTACCAGCGTCCGGGAACCATTATGCATGAGATGTTGCACGGCGTGGGCGTTATCCCATGGGCTAACACAGAGTGGGCTCGTTTCAACCTGCGTTCGGGAACGTCGAATGCGGCGGGATATACCACAGGCTCTGGACTTTGGCTCGGTGACCGTGTCACAGAAGTGTTACGCTTCTGGGACAATAGCACAACTGAACAACTCAACGGCGACTACCAGCATATGTGGCCTTATGGCATTAATGGTGCCTCGGAAGACAATGGCAGCGATGTGTTGTACATCGGTAATGGACTGGTCTGTCAAGCCTTGGGAGAGGACGGTCTCCAGCATACAGGCCAACTCTACGCCGAACCCTATTATGCCTTTACCCATGAGGACAATCAAAAATATTATATCAAGTGCGGGGATTCCGAACGAGGACTCTACACTGCCTTCTTAGTGCCGACGAACAAAAATACGCTGACATGGAAGGTGATGGGTGAGGACGAGGCGCTGGCCAATGACAGTGCTGCATGGTATCTCACCTTTACACCCAACAATCAGTATTACCAATTGCGCAATGCAGCTACCAACCAATATATGACTTATAGTGGCGGAACATTCAAGACGATGACAAGAACCACTCCAACGGCCTTGGAAAACATCCATATCATGAAGGGACGAGTGAATGTCGGCCAGACAGGTATGCGGGGCTATTGGCTCATCCATCCTACTTCAGACTGGACACCACCGTGTCTGCAAGCTGATGAAAATGGTGCTGTCTCAGCCAAGACCTTCGACATTGCCAATGCCGCTACTACACAACGATGGCTTATCCTCACGCAAGATGACTTGAATACTCTCTCAGAATTGATGCTGGCAGAGGTAAAGGCCAATGCCTCAGACTTGCTGGAGCGTATCAAGGCGCTGGTGGCAGTACCTCATACAGAGGATGTGGAGGGTGTTGACGAGACCATCAATACGCTGATTGCTAGTCTGGAGTCTTCTCTGCAAAATGCCACCTCGTCATCGGAAATCCAACCACTGCTTAACGAGGCCACTGAGGCTGCGTTCGATTTCCTGTGCAAGGCGACGCCCATTTACGTTTCCAAGCCCTTCGACCTGACCTATCTGGTAAAAAATCCTGGCATGGATGCCACAGAGGGATGGTCCGACTCGCCCACAATCAGTTATTCCTGTGGTGAGTATTATGAACGAACCTTCAATTTCAATCAGACGATTTCCCATCTGCCAGCAGGAACCTACCAATGGCGTGCCAAGGCTTTCCAACGACCAGGAAAAGCTGCTGAATGTGCTGGTGCGAATGTCACGGCATTTATCTATGCGGGCACCAAGAGCGCAAAGGTGGCACATATTATGGATGGGGCACAGCAGAGCAAACTCGGTGGAAACGAGTCATATGTCAATGGGTTGTATATTCCTAACAACATGGAGGCAGCAAGCAAATATTTCAACAAGGGACTCTATGAGAGCCATGTGACAAGTAAGTTGGCTACAAATGACGGCCAACTGAAAGTGGGACTTATCAGCAACTCGATGAATAGTTACTATTGGGTTATTTTCGACAATTTCCGTCTCTGCTTCTATGGAAAACTCACCCCAGAGGAGGTGGAGAATTCTATCAAAGGGGATGTAAATGGAGATGGCTTAGTCAATATCACCGACGTAATAGCCACTGTCACTTATATGGTTAGTTCCGCACCACCCGCTGGCTTCAAGTTTGGTAATGCCGATATTGACGAAAACCGACAAATCTCCATCTATGATGTGATGCAAATCGTCAATATGATTGTCGGTAACAGTGATTGATGACGACCATCTCCCGTTAAGATTAATAATATCATTATAAGGCGGTCCCTCTGTGAGGTTGAATCTCACAAAGGGACCGCCTTATGGGTTGCGATGCTGAATTAGAATGTACTCATACCGTCCCACTCGGCCATATCCTCGCGTACATAGCCGACCTTGCCGTTGAAGCGGATTTTGTACCAGCCGTTCACCTTGCCAAGGCAGGGATAGACATCGGGTACACCGTCTGGCTCGACAATCTTACCAATGACGGCATGACCTGTTGATGGGCCTTTGCGCACGTTGATGTTACCCTTACGCTCTTGATTGCGATAGACAATGCCTTGTCCGGCGGCTGCACTGTAGGTCACCACACGGTTGCCTGCTTTAGGTACGTCGTAAGTGTCCTGCACATCCACGGTGTAAGTGGTGGCATTTGTTTTTACATAGCGACCTACAACATCACCTTTGCTATCGACTACCATTTTCATGCTTTGTGCATTCATCATGTTGCAACAAAGCAGACAAACGAATAATAAAATGAGTTTTTTCATTTTTGAGTTTTTGAGTTTATGAGTTTTTTAGTTTTTCCTTCCTTCACCTCAATATAAATGCCAGTGGGTAGGTTGCTGTTGTTGTAGATGCGACGACCATCGATGGTGTAGAGGCCATCTTGGGGAGACGTGGATAGAGTCGGGATAACGATGCCGTCGGCAATTTCATTCCAGGGAGTTTCCGAGATGGTCAGCATAGGACCGTCGAAGGAGTCAAGCAACGTCATGCCTTCCTTGGTGCGGATAAGTGCGGTGAAATTGGACATACGCTGACGATGACCTGTGGTGACAAGATAGAAACCGTCGCCCACCAACACATAGTTGCCAACGTTGGTGCGTGAGGTGGTTTTCAAGTAACCTCTCAGGTTGTTGTTGCCCGTGAGGGCTTCTTCGGTAGGTTCTCCAGTCTCATAGAACGTCACCTCTCTACCCTCTGCATGATAGATATATGGCATACCAGCCTCCATCTGAGTCACCTCTTCCAGACAGATTTTTGTGGAGTCGGCGAGCAAACCGGCAATCTGATAGACTTTTACACCAGAGGATGCCGTAGCAGCGTAGGGCAGACAGATGGTGCCCCACTGTGTATCCTCCATCGTGCGACGGTAGAGGGGATGGTAGAGCAGTCGGAAGCCTGTGACGCACCAACTTCCCTCACGCAGGTCATTGGTAGATGAAGCATTGCCGTATTCTAACCATGTGCCATCCTCAGCACCTTGTTTAGACCCGACAAAGCCCACTTCAAGAGGTGCGTCATCATCAAGATAAATCGGCTTGGTGGTCAGGGTCTGCCAAACGTCTGCGGAGGGAACGGTGGGCAGGTCCTGTCGGTCGATACAAAGGGTATTGGTGGTGAGCGTGTCGCCATTCACGATGAGGTAGCCATGTTGGTCGGAGAGACAGTTGTGCTCTGTGGCAGCATCGCACTGTAGCATATAGATGCCGTGGGTGACTCCCGAGGCGATATCTTGTTTTACCTGCATAGTGAGAGCCTTACCATTGGAAGCGGGTTGGTCATACCATTGTGCCAACCAACAGGTACGGCCGTTCTTGGTGGCGGGATATTGTGCCCCTTGGGTATAGGTGCCGCAGCGCAGCGTCCATCCTTCGGTACCATCGAAGTCGGGTGACTTCACGTAGGCGGTCTCCGCTAGTGGTAAGTATGTCTCAAAGGCAGCACGTAACTGTGTCAAAGAGGCGGTATAGTTTGTGCTGTTCTTGGCATCTTCGATGGCCTGTCGCAGGTTGTCTGCATTGGGCAGGTCGAGGGCAAGACCCGCTTCCGCTTTCTCAATCAATCCGTCGAGTGTGGGCTTGTCTTTCATTCCTTGCAGCACAACGGCGATGGCGTTTTCAAGTGATTGCAAAGTTTGCGCATCGGGTGTAGCGAGAGCACTCACTTGGTCGATGGTCTCTTGCAACTGTTGGTTCAGGGCAGGCACCTTGGTGTTGTAAGCTATGAGAGCCTGTGCACGGAGTAAAGCCGTTTGCACACCGTCGGCGATGGCCTCCTCACGGTTGGTGTATAAACGACGGAGAGTCAGGTTGGCAAATTGTGACTGCGCACCGAGCCAACGGAATGCCAAGAGGGCTTTTTCATAGTTGGCGGAATTGAACGTGGTGAAATAATGGGTCCATTGGGTGGATTTGTCAAAACGCTTGATGGCTGTTCCCTCGGTCTTCCCGTCTGTAGTAAAACTAATTCGCTGATAACTGCCACCGTTACCGTTGCAATGGGCGGAGAAATAGTAGTCTTGATTGGGTTGGATATCGATGACCTTACGAAGTGAACCCGCTTGGTCAGCGGCTTGGTTGGTCCAAGACTGCAAATAGGGACCGTTCTGTGGACCTCCAACTGCGGATGTAGAGAAATAAGGCTTTTTGATGTCATTGCCGGCACCATCTTGCCAGTCGGTCATTCCTAAAGTGAAGTCACCGTTGATGAATAGGTTGCCGCCTAAATACATCGGGGTGCCTGCGACATTGATGGCTTCGCCAGCTTCCACCACATCGGGCATGGCGGTAACCTCGGGTGTGTAGAGATGGCCACCTTTGTAGTCCACGATATGGATGCGATAGACAATGCCGTCATCGGAAGTCTCATCCACGAAGGTGTATTGATCTGGGTCTTCATTTTGTGGGATGAGTGAAACAGCTTCCCAAGTGCCACCATAGACTTTTCGCTCCACAGTCATGGTGTTATTAAACTCACCATTGGTGTCTTTCCATGTTAATGTGGCATGATGATTGTTTTTATCATAACTGACGGTGAATGCCGATGGTGCGGATGTACGTGGGTTGGTGGGCACAAATTCATAATGGCCGTTGTAGCCAATGCCGGTGTTCATACTGGCATAGTATTCACCGGCAGGTGTGAGTGTGCCATTGCTTAAATACAGTTTCGAGCAGTTTGCTTCACTGTTCCAGTAGAAGTAACGTTCGATGTAGTCCCAAGAGTTCAGTTTCGTGCAGATGCTTTGCACGGCATTTTTGTTTTGGTTGAGCTCACTATCGGTGGGGTTATCGCGATGACTGCCCGTAGCTACACCGAAGATGCCATTGTTGTTCCATGAGGCTCCCCATACCCACTCTGAAATCCATATCGGACGGTGGTGGCGATCCACCCACGCACCTTTGATGTTGTTGAAACTCCCTTCTGTCCAGTAGCAGTGCAAGTCGATGATGTCGCAGCGCCAGCCACGGGCGTCGATGGAGTCGAGAAATTCATGCAGGTGGTTCAAACTGCCGTCGTGTGACGAGGGTGAGCAGAGGCGCATACCCGTAGCCATGAGGTTCTCCCAATTGTTGAGAATCTCGTTCACCGTCTGGGGATGGTCGTCGGCGGAGTTGCCCGGCTCGTTGTTGGTCTTCATATGGGGAGAGTAGGTCACACTGCCGCAAGCACTTGCCGAGGGCCAGTCTTCATAGATATGGTGGGGCACACATTCGCAGTCGGGGTCGCGGCTTTCGCCCAGTCCGAAGGAATAGCAAGAGGTGACATTGAGCTTGCTCACAGGGTCGCTACGAGTGTCATTGGCAATTCCCGACTTGCTGGTGTCGTTCCACTTGAAGATACGGTACGAGGAGATGCGCCCATCTAGTACCGTGGGCAGTTCCGCCATCTCAAGGTCTTTCGTGGCGGCGATGAAGCAGCGGCTGTAGCCACGACCACGGGGACGTGTGGAGAACGTGACCATATATCCTCGCTTGAGTTTGAAACTGTGTATCTTATTGTTAAGTTTTTCCTCGCTGAGGGTGTTCATATAACCGCCACTGTTCTCTAGCCCGAAGGCATCGACGGCATCACCCTGGAAGTTTGTTTCGGAATACACTGTCAGTGGGCGGATGTCGCTGCTATAGGGCATCACGATACTGCCGCGGTTATAGATTTTCACTTGGCAATTGACTTTGTTGGTGGCCGTCTCTCCGTTGATTTTCACTCGTGAGAGTTGTCGGATGGCCTCCGAGGGTTTCAGCGCATTGAAAATCAGTACGGCATGTTCGGTGTTGACAATGTTCACCGTTCCGTTGCTCGTGAAGGGGGTTGCTGAGGTGATGACGTAATCGACATCTTCGGTGATGTTGACCTCTTCGCTTACCTGATTGACGGTGACTCGGGTATTTGCCGTGGCACCTATGACACTGACAAGCATGAATATCATGCAGAATGCGAGACGCTGAAATGGATGAATCATATGATATTGAGGATTGAAGATTGAAGATTGAAGATTGAAAATTGAAAATTGAAGATTGAAGATTGAAAATTGAAAGGTAGTTAAAGAGTAGTTAAAGGGGAGTTAAAGGGACATTACTATTGAGGATTGAAAAATGAAGATTGAGGATTGAGAGTGGTAGGAGTAATCTCTCACCTCAAGCCCCTTACCACTAGAATTTTCTTACCACTGAATATTCTCTCACGCTCCCATCCTCGTAGTACACTTTCACGATGTTGAGGCCT
>JAFZAE010000141.1 GCA_017548385.1 Prevotella sp. | reverse complement strand
GGCAGGAGCGGATAGTTGCGGTTGAGCTGCACGTCGTTGTAATTATGGTAGGTGGAATGGATGCCGTCTTTCAAAATCAAGTCGTTGTTCAGATGATAGGTGCCGTCAGGGTTCTCGAGCGGACAGATGTAGAGGTCCACATTGTCGAGTAGCTGCTGCACGGCACTGTCAGTGGTGGCGTTGTTCAGGATGTAGTCGGCCAGTCGGAGCATCGTATAGTAGCACACCACCTCCCAGCCGTGTATCGTTGACGAATATAAGAAGGCTGGCTTCGTAGTAGTCTGCCCCAATGTATTGCTGATATGGATGGCAAAGATGGAATGGTGCAGGTCGGGATGAGGCGTGGTGTCGAGGATGGTGTCGATATGGCAGAGATTCGGGAAGGAGTCCTGAAAATGTTGCAACAGCTGGGTGTACACCTCGTAGGTCGGGTACTTGTTCCAGCGCAACATCTCCTCCAAAGTAGTGGCCATGTGGCTAGTGGTGAGGTCCCTGGGAACTTCGAATTCTGTATTCGGGATGCGGAATGTGTCGGACGAATTCCGTATTCTAAATTCTGAATTCTGAATTGTCCTGCGGCCACGGATGGTGAGATCGTCCAGGCAGAACACATATTGGTCGTGCGACACGCAATGTACCGCAACATACTTGGCCTGTGCGGGCACCTGAAAGGAATATTCGGTCCATGTGGCAATCGTCGTTATTGGGTCACAGTGCAGAGGAATAAAACTAGTGGCATCGGCATTGGTAAGCGAATAGGCCGCCACGAATTTCTCGTCGGGGAAGCGGTCAGCGAAACTGCGGGCAAAGAAGGAAAAGGTGAAAGGCTCATAAAAGTCCAGTTCCGGACTTATAATCCAGTCGTCATTGGCAACCCCCGAATGATAAGGGCTTCCGAAGAATTTGTGACCCGAATGCGCCGTGACGCCATATTGGTTTCCGACGAGTAGGTAATCATCCAATACGACAAAAGCCATCGGAGACCCTTCGTTGGGGAACCCCAGCAGGTTGAAGGTGGCCGTGGGGGCCCCGTCGCCGTCGATATAGCTCCACCCCACCGTTCCCGGGGAATTGACGGCACCAAACTGATGTCCTTCCACATCGTCGAAAATCACCACCTCCTCGGTGTTGGAGCTGCTGTCCGACGAAGGAGTGGCTACGATGATGCCAGCAGGGAGATGGATATCGTCAAGCCACACGCAGTCAGAACCGCGGCTTTTTGTCTGGTTCTTTGTATAGCAAAACTTCAGCACATGAAAACCCGAATCAATGGGGCATTGGAACTCACTCCAGTCAACATAGCCCGCCAGCGAATCGCGCAACTCGCCGTCGAGCCAGAAGAAGAAGCTACCACTCCCCTCGGCCGAGAATACCTTGCGGTAATAGGAAAGGATACCCGCATCCGTCAAGTACACCCCCAACTGCAGCACTGATTCGGTGTTCAGCGTATAGTAGTTGCCGCTGCGGGCGCAGTAGCGACCGCTGTGAGCCCCCTCGCTGGTGATTTCCCAACGGTATTGCGTACCTGGACGCTCCCACGCCAGCCCTGTGAAATCTCCACTCTCCCAGCCCTCCATCAACGACGAATCCACCTGTGCCACCAAAGGAAACATTCCGGCAGTCATCAGCAATAATATGAATAACAGCTTCCGCTTCAGATGCAAGCATATATTGTTTGTATCGATTGTCATATCTTGTTTCAATTCCTTTTGCAAAAATACTCAAAACATTTCACATATTTCTTACATCTTCCATCTATTACTGTATCCCAAAAACCGAAAATGTTGCACACTTTACAACCATATTACATCAAAAACGATGTTTAATAAAAACACTTTCTAAAGACATTTTCCCGTTTCGACGCATATTTTATGTTTTTATCCCTCATCCCAGTATAAACAAGGCATTTAGAATCATCTTTACAACCCCTATAAAAACACTTTCTAAAAACAATTCTCTCGTTTCGACGCATATTTTATGTTTTTATACGATACTTGGTCCACCGTTTCTGCCCTTCAGAGACAACCTTATCCTCAGCGATGAGTTGTTTGAGTTGGAATTGAATCTTACGCAAAGGGATTTCCTTGCCTATGCGTTCATGTATGTCCGATATGGGACATGGCTGGTAAATTTTCAAGTCCTCCATGATCAACTCTCTAAGCCTATAACTCTCTATTCGTTTTAAAGACGTCGGGCCTTTATACTCGCTGTCACGAAGAATGCGACTACCCACACGATACTCTTTTGCCTTTGATCGTTCGCCTGTCGATACAACAAAGCCCTTATCCACCAGTGGTCTCAACCAAGGGCGCAACGCATCGGCATCTCTCAAGTGAAGATAACCGATCAGTTGCGAAGCTGTCACGCTTTCATGCAAGGCTACCAACCCAAGACAAATCAGCTGTTTCTGTTTTAGTTCCTGGCTCTGAGCTGCATACTGCATCACCTTGATGACCTCTTTACTGACAACGCGGCGTGCCACATGCACCCGTACCCAGTCATCACCCTCAGTCACCACGGGTACAGCCTTGCCATTGGCCAGCAATTGCTCATACATCATATCGTAGCCCGACCCTTCGCGTTCCATCAAATGGAGTACATAGAACACCGCAGCCAAATGCTCGTTCCTTTTCTTGGTGGTATGCAGGATATTCTCCGCCGTCACACCGATAGGCAGCAACCCAGGATTCACAATCTCTATATAGTCAGGATATATGTTCAGGAAGATATCGCCTCGAATCGTATAAGGACGGTGAACCAGCGAATTTGCCAGCAGTTCCCTGATCACACTCTCAGGATAGGCAGGAACATTGCGTCGGAACAGGCCATCGCTGATTTCCGTGCTCTCTTTCCATTCAGGAATAGTCTTCCATATCTCGTCGATAATCTCGCAAGGATTCTTCGTAAAGTCATCCCACAGCCACTTGTTCACCTTCTCGCCGTACTGATCGTACTTGATACACTGAACCACAGGCGCGTTCATAATCCGCCCCCTCTGCGTCTGCTTGCCGATAAACAAAACACCCAGTTGTGTCATGCGGTCCGACTCAGCATCTGTCATATAGAAATAGTCAAGCATCTCCTTTGTGTCCTTCTGCTTCACGAAGTCACTCACACGGTCAGAACCCTTAATCTTCTCCACAAACCATTTGAGTTTCTCTTCGTCCGCATTCGTCCATAGAAAATCCGTCACCGTGTCTTCCCAACTGATGCAGCCCTTGTCAGCGGCAAGTCGTGCCACATCCTCACTCCCCACAGGCACACTATTGTCACCTATGCGGACATATATCTTTCCTGACGAGGTGACGGCAATCGTATTAGGATTTCTAAGGATGGTCATCATAATATACTCGCCACCATTCTCTGCTGTGGCTATTTTTGTAGCGGCAATCACCCCATGAGTCATGCCACTAATTTTGTTTACAACGGTTGTTGGCAGTCCTTCTGGAATACGTTGGTTTGCTGGCGGCAATTTGTCGTCTTCCTCAATACCTAAGTCTATTGTGCCCCCTTGCGCATTGCTGAACGCCACGCAGTCCTTCGCCAACTCTGGGAAGTCAGCCGTCTTTCCGACTACCGTCCGCAACGATTTCTTGTCATATAATGAGTTCTCTTTCATATCTTGTTCCAATTCCTTTTGCAAAAATACTCAAAACAATTCACTCCCCAATTCGTTATCGTTTTTGTTTCCTCACATCTAACGTCTTCCATCTAACATCTTCAATCTCTAATAGTACCCCAAAAAACGAAAATGTTACAGCATAGTGTTTCAAAAGCCAGTCCATTAACACCATTATCCCATAAATTCCTGTTCTTACCAAATGCGTCTTATCCAACGTTTTGCATATTCTATACCCCATTGAACATGCCATTTTCTACCATCCGTTTTATCCAACAAAATGAACTGATACATGTTTTTTGTAGGGTAAAGTTCAAAACTTCCTGAGCCGTAGCCATATCCATAACTCAAGTCATCATCATTTATTGTAACAGATCCTTCATTGTCAGAATCCAACGACCATTGTACTTGTTTTATCCGACCAGTTTTCGTATCAAGTTGGAGCAATGTATATATATTCTCTGTTTGGTATAGTTTATATCTCTTCAAAGATAGATCAATATCAAGATGCTCTAATAATTGATTGTTAATCATAAGAAGAGTATCTATCTTGGCAAGCAATGAATCTACAGCAATTTCATGCTTTGAAGGTTTGTGTATAGCTTGTGCTTGTGTTTGTCCCATACATTCAAATGAGGCAAAACAAAAGAAAAATAAAAATGTCAGTTTGATCTGTTTCATATTTCATGTGTTTGACGGAAGTACCGCAAAAATCGATTACAGTTTGTTGGAATACGTACAAATATCTGAGACCGGTACCT
>JAFZAE010000140.1 GCA_017548385.1 Prevotella sp. | reverse complement strand
TTCAATATATCAAAGCCAATGGTACATTATATGTACCAACAGGTGCAACAGGATATGATGTATGGATGAGAAGTAGTGCTTACTACCTTGGATATTACAATTGGACAAAGGTAGAGCAATAGAATACACATAATAACATATGGGATAATCAATATAAAGGGTTATCCCTTTATTATGTCTTTATGCACAATGTGTGGATTTCCAATAGTTGTAATACATAATCCTATACTCACGGAAATGTTCTATACTCACAACACTTGACAGTGACAACACATCAGTGTAGTCAAAAGTCTTACAAGCCTTTAAGAACATGTCTTCAAAACGCTTTGAAGACTTCCATTTCCGGGTATTCCAACGATAGGTCTGCTCGTCAATGTAACGCTGCAAATAGTCCTTGCTTACCATGTGGTAAGTACTGAAAATGACACGTTTGAAATGTGCCCAAAATCCCTCAATACCGTTGGTGTGGATATCGTTGGCTCTGACATATTCCCTTTGGGAATGGTTGACAAATTCATGGTTGTAGCCATTCTCTTCCAACTTATTGTAGATATTGGCTTCATCAGTGTAAGTGGTAGAACCCTCTTCAACAAACTGTGACACGATTGGCATAAGGGTTGCACCTTGGGTGTTCTCCACCTTCATTGCAACCACATTGCCGTTTCTCTGCTGCATACCAAAGATAGGGGTCTTGGTCTTTGTAGACCTACCCTGTGTACCCTCTACATGCTTGTCTTGGTGCTTGTTGGCTTCCCTGCCACCCAAGTACATCTCATCCATTTCCACCTCTCCATCAAGAGCAACGTCATCAGTGATACCATAAAGACTACGTATCTTCTGCAACATAAACCATGCAGTTTTCTGCATCACCTCACAATCACGCATAATCTGACAAGAAGAAACACCTTTCTTGTGTGAAGAAATGAGATACATAGCGACAAACCACTTTTGTAGTGGCAATTTGGTATTCTCAAATATTGTACCTGTAAGACATGAGAAGTTATGTTTGCAATTATTGCAACGGAAACGACCATCGGTGCGTTTTGCGCAATGGTGTTTGCCGCAATGTGGACAAACAACATCTTCACCCCAACGAGCATCCACAAGTGCTTTTTTGCAGATGTCTTCGCTATGGAAGTAATTGATGACTGAAACGATGGACTTGAAATTGGAGAAGTTAATCATAGGGATTTTGTTTATTATTCTTTGTCTTAAAGGTAATGCAAAGGTACAACAAAATCCAGCCGAATCCAAATTTTAAGCGAAAAATGTTTAGTTTTCTAGCAAAGTTTAACATTTCATACATACAAAGTATGTATGATGGTCAAAAGTGGTAGTAAAAAATAGATACAAAATAAATTGTCAAGTCTAAATAAACTTGACAATTTTGCATATTTATGTGTATATTTATTTAAGAGAACAATCGGGGACAACAGGTATATAGTTCCCAAAATGAATTGTATCTTATGATTTTCAATGCACAAGAGGGCATAAATCACAGTTTTTTCATACTTTTGCATTCGACTTTAGGAGTTTAGGGGGATAAAAAATTCGGATTATTCTGATTAATCTGAAAAGAACAGTCTGCACGACTGCTCTGATGTTGCGAATTATAGAATTTAAGAATTTCCTTGTGAGCGTAGCGAACACAGATAATCGCAACTCTGTTGCGTAGAAAATCCACCTGCGACCTATCTTCGGGAGCAGTACCTTAATGAACGAGCGCCGAGTAGGCGCGGTTGAGCTCCCTCCCGATTCGGGAGGGAGACGGAGGGAGGGTAGGTACCCATCCTTAGGATAAGGAGGGGGCGGGGTGGTTGTGAAAATTTTTATAAGAAAAGGAAGGAGAATTGAAAATAAACCTACTTAAAACAATTAAAAGATAATGAACAAACTACTGACAACGGCAGCACTACTGTGGTGCTCCCTTTCGCTTACTGCACAGAACATCGACTTCGACTTGCCAGGAAAGACTACGCCAGGCAAGGATACCGAAATCAACTACATCTCATGGGCCGTGCCCCGTGCCGCCAGCGATACCAAGACTTTTGACAATGGCATGACCATTACCATCACTGCTGGAGGAGCGGCTTCGGATGTAGGCAGCGACTGGAGCAAGGCCGATGTGGAATCCAACGGCCTGCGAGTGATTGCAGACGAGGTTCTCGCCACCAACATTGTCGATGGTAATCTGACACAAATCACCGACGCTTCCACCTCGCTTATCCTAACCATTACGGGCATGTCTGCTGGTCAGCATACACTTAAAGCCTATCATAACAACTCGAATGCCAATCAGACACAGCCCGACATCGAGGTCATGGTGGACGGAAATGTAGTGGCAACGGGTGTGAAATTTACCTCGTCGGCCAGAAGCAACGCAGATGCCGGCAAGTCGTTCATCTCCTTCAACGTGACTGAAGGACAGCCTGTGGTGATCACCTATTCGACGGTATTGGAGGAAGGCAAGACCTATACCAACACCCGCACGATGATTAATGGACTGGAATTCGACGTGGCATCTATCATGGCCACCGACCCACAGCCTGCCAACCACGACTTCCATGCAGGCACGGACGATGGCACCATCTTGTTCTCTTGGAGGCCCGCACCTGAAGCCGTCAGCCACAAAATGGTGCTGGGTACGGACTCTGCGCAGGTGGCCGATGCCACCGACTATGAATATGTGGGCATCGCACCGGAGTATGAGAAAAGTGGACTAAAGTCCATGCAACGCTATTGGTGGCGTGTCGATGAAGTGGATGCCGAGGGTCAGATACACAAAGGAAATGTATGGGCATGCCAACCCCGACAATTGGCTTTTCCTGAAGCCGAGGGATATGGGAGGTATGCTATTGGTGGTCGTGGTGGCGTGGTGTACCATGTCACCAGCCTTAGCGGAGGAAAAGAGCCGGGAACGTTGCTATATGGACTTGTGGAGATGGACGAACCACGATATATTGTCTTTGATGTCAGCGGTACGATAGAGTTGGATTTCAATTCCTATTTTACTAAACCCTATGCCTATATCGCTGGACAGACAGCTCCTGGCAAAGGTATCTGCATCAAGCACTCCAACATCAATATCGGTTCCGACATTATCTGCCGGCACATGCGGTTCAAACGGGGTTATGGCGACACAGGAAATGCCCTGGGAATGTCGGGCGCCGACCATAGCATTATCGACCATACCACAGCGGCATGGGGGACCGACGAGACTTTCTCCAGTCGCGGAGCCAAAAACATTACTTTCCAGTACTCCATGATTGCCGAAGCATTGGGCATCGCCGACCACAAGAACTATGACCCGGGAACCAACCATGGATTTGCAGCCACGATTGGGGGCGAGAAGGGAACTTTCAGCCACAACCTGCTGGTGAACTGTAATGGCCGCAACTGGAGCATGGGCGGTGGCTTGGATGGTAATGGCAATGCTGCCGGAGAATTGGACATGTTCAACAACGTGTGTTACAACTGGTGGGGACGTACCACCGATGGCGGTGCCAAGTGGATGCAGTTTGTCAACAACTACTACAAGATGGGAGCCGACACCAAGCGGAAGGAACTATTCACTGCCCAAAATGAGAGCGACGGCCCACGAACCCAGTTCGCCTACGTCAGTGGCAACATCCGTGAAAACAAAAACCACACGCTGACGTATGATGCCCTGAACAACACTTATAACGCCACAGGTCCTGAGCCTGAGAGGACATGGGTGGACACGCCCTTCTTCGAGTCACAGGCTACCATCCACTCGGCACAGGATGCCATGAAAATTGTCACCACGGATGCAGGGGCCACCATGCCTTGCCGCGACGACCAGCACGTGCGTGTGATCAAAGAGACCATCGACGGCACTCATACCTATGTGGGCTCACGGTCGAAAATCAAGGGCGAGATAGACCATGAGGATGATGCCGGAGGTTGGGAGGATTATCCTGAGGAGCACCGTGCAGCGGATTGGGACACCGACCAGGACGGTATGCCCGACTGGTATGAGCAATGTATTGGTAGCGACCCGTTTACAGCCAACCACAACGACGACCCCGACGATGATGGATGGACACTGTTGGAGAATTACCTCGACTTCATGGCACACCCCTACATCATGATAGAACCCAATAGCTCTGGCAGCATTGACCTACGGCAATATTTTGTTGGTTTCTATGGACAGAATGGCAACAGTGTCTCCCCGACATACAGCTTCGATGAGGCTATGGGCTCAGGGTCGTATGCCCTCCAAATCAACGGTTCAATGCTGATAGTGAAGGCTACCGTGCCCGACACCCAGTGTGTTGGCAGTTTCAATATCACCGTCAACGACGGAGAAACCACTTTCGTCCAGCGTTTCGGAGTGGCTGTCACCAGTGGTACATCGGCCATTCATTCTGCAGATAATGTAGGTACGGAAACAAATAAAGAGTCTGATATTTATGACGTTGTCGGTCGTAGAGTAGTGCATCCTGTCAAGGGTGTCTTTATCCAGGGCGGCAAAAAGACAATTATTCCATAATAAAAGGGAGTTATGAACAGGAGTTATAATTAGGAGTTATGGAAAGGAGTTATAATTAGCCAAATGTCCCCAATTATCAGGCTTATAGTGAATAATCCAGGTAATGGCCCCTTATAACTCCCCCTTATAACTCCTATTCATAACTCCC
>JAFZAE010000139.1 GCA_017548385.1 Prevotella sp. | reverse complement strand
ACGTTTCAAATTTTTGGGAATATTGACATCCTTCAATTTGTAGCACCGTGTGAAAGTCCAATCACCAATTTCGGTGATGTTGTCTGAAAGTCTGACCGATATCAGATTGTCGCACTCATAGAATGCCCTTTCACCCAGTGTCGTTACCTGTTCGGGAATGTCGATGGTCGTCAGACTGGCGCATTGATAAAAAGCATAGCTCCCAATAGATTTCAGTGACTGCGGTAAATCGATGGCCGTCAAGCTTCTGCATTGATTAAAAGCACTGCTCCCGATAGAGCGCAGCGACTGTGGCAACTGAACTTTGGTCAGTTGTCCACATAGATAGAAAACACTTCCCTCCAAATGCTCTATTCCTTCAGGCAAGGTCACTTCCTTGAGACTACCACAACCGCCGAACGCCGAGGAACCGATGGTCTGGACACTGTTGGCAATCGACAGACTGGCCAGCGAACTGCATCCTGCAAAAGCATTTGAGCCAATCTGGGTGACCGAGGATGGAATGACCACCGATGTAATGGCGGTGGCATCGTGGAAAGCGTCATTGGCGATGACTGTCACATCGTCGGGTATCACCAAATCTTTCACCTCCTCACCATTCAAAAACAGATGGTGGGCCAAACGGAGGGGGTTGCCCTCCGAACCTCCTTCATAACTCATAGTACACCAGGCGGTAAGATTCTCTATATGAACAGCATTTAACCCATTACAACTTGCGAAGGCAGAATAACCGATTTTCCGCACTGTGGATGGGATGGCAATGGTTGTCATCTTCGTGCAATTGCCAAATGCCCATCCATTTATCTCGGTCACGGTATATTCCTTTCCTCCATGGCTCACTTTGTTATGTATGTTGATGTCACCTACCAGTTGGTCTGGAACCATCTGCCGAGCCACACAGGCTGTTTTTTCACTTTCCGACAACACGTCGTAACTGATGCCTTCTACGTCGAAAGCTGCAACATTTGCGCTCCATAACATGAAGATGAATGCAATATAAATTTTCTGTACTATTGTCATGGCTTATTGGTTTTTCCTTTCAATCGCAAAAATATAAAAAATACAGAAAGCCCACAAAAATAAAGGTGAATAATTTAGTAGTATCTTGTAACATCTAAATATTTATCATCACGAGATTTGTCGCAGACCCACTGACCAACGGGAGGTAATTTTAGAATTAGGTTTTCTGCAGGTAGAAAAATATCAAATAATTCTTTAATACGCTAATTCGTGACCTATTAAATAAAGATATTAACTTTTAAGATGTTACATATTACTAGATTACACCCCTTACCACTAAAAAAAGACGAGTGCCGATTGGCACTCGTCTTTTTATGTTACTCGTCCCAGACGCTGCGGTTGGAGCGATTAATCTGTCCGGGGTCTGGATTGGGGTCGATATCGATACCGTTTCCTTCATCTCCACCGGAGAATGTATCAATCATCACACCTTTTTTCATGGCCATTCTCATCACCTTGATGGAAGGGCTGGTATATAATTTTTGTTTTTTCATAATTGTAGTCCTTTTTTTGGTTATGAGAATCACTTAATCACTATCTTACGTCCGCTCTGGATATAGATACCCTTCTGCTTCGGCTCGTTGACCTTCATACCCTGGAGGTTGAATGTACCCTCGTGAGCGTCGGCCTTGCGTGCGCCGTCCATCTCTACGATGCCGGTAGCATTCTCTCCGTCGAAGTTGAGGTTGAACTCAACTGCGGAAGGATCGTCTGCACGGAAGTTGAAGTAGATTCGGAATGTATGCAGATTGACAGGATTGGTGGAGTATCTCAGCTTGTTGTCAGCACCGAGGTAGTAAGCATAGATGTTATCCACACTTGGGTCGGCGACAACAGTGCTGTAGTTACCCAGCACAAAGAAGTGGTAGTTATCTGTATAGAGCATGGGACCCTCAACATCGGGATAATCAATGGTCACGGCCTTGAACTCAGGGTTGACGATGTTTTCACCCGGCTCGTCCCACTTGAAGATATATACCATATCGGGAGTGATTTCAGTGGCCTCGGTGAACACCATGTCAACGTGTGTTCCAGTCACATCAGCACTGTAGATTTTCTTGATGGTAGCCCCTGCGAGCGGCGACTCAGCAATTTGCTCCTCAGAGAGTTCGAAAGGCAGGCAGAGTGTGTTCCAG
Organism: Prevotella sp.; assembly: GCA_017548385.1. GTDB lineage: Bacteria > Bacteroidota > Bacteroidia > Bacteroidales > Bacteroidaceae > Prevotella. Next base: position 3,320 of record JAFZAE010000139.1, on the reverse strand, counting down.
TTGCCGTCCTTGTAGAAGACACGGTCTTTGAGCGTCACATTAGCGACTTTGCCGAAGTTAGCAGCCAGCAAGTCGGTGTTCTTGGCACCCTCGGGCTGTGCGAGGTCGTCGTCAAGCAGTTCCAGCGGGATAACGGTGGTGAATGCCACTGTGTTGCTCCACTCTGTGGGCTGGTTGTCGCATACGCCTTGGATTTCCAGTTCGTAGTCGGTTCCTTGCTCCAGTCCTGTCAGCTCGGCTGTTGTCTCGTCGGCGGTGACGGTAATCCAGTCTGTGCCGGGAATCTCAGCTCCGAGGAGAGCGAAGTTATCCACATTCAAGCGGAATTGATCGGTGACATTGAAATGGCGGATGGCGATATAGCCTTTCTGTCCGGCATAACGGCTCAGGTCAGCGGTGTATTCTGTCAACACGCCTGTGGCAATGGTCTCACCTACCAGTTCCACACCAGCTTTTGGGTCGAGGAAATTTTCCACTTTGTTCCCCTCTGTGGAGAGGTAGATGGCGAAGTGTTCAGCAGCCCATGATGGGTCTTGTCCGCGGAGCCATACGCTCAATGTTCCTTGCAGGTCGAGTTCAGGTGTGACTAACCAGTTGTCAGGCGTGAGAGCACCGACAGTATTGATGTAGCTGGCAGACGAAGCCATATAGGAACCGAAGCCACGGGCATTACCATTAGCATCTACGTCACCAACTCCCGTTTTCTCCCATGTATATCCGTCGCCGTCATTGTCGATATTAGACCATGTGCTGGGGATACCGTTCTCGAAGTCCTCGAAGAAGAATATCTCTTGTGAGGCTGGTTTTCTGTAACGCACGTTGTAGCTCTCGCTTTCACCCTTCCAGGTGACAGTTACGGAGTTGAGATCCGGTTTGACAGCGATGTCGAATGGCACAGGACAAGACTTGACTGTAGTAAATGTTCCATTTACAATTTTGCTATTGGCTTCTTCGCATACGCCCTCTATCTGATACTCGTATTGGGTCTCGGGTGTGAGGCCGGAGAGTTCTACAGACTCCTCGTCAGTGGTGACTGTTATCCATTCTGGCTCAGGGACACCTGGCAAGCTAATCTTTATATCATCGACAAAGAGGAAGTCTTTGTCATAATCCTGATGATGCAGTGCAATATATCCCTTTTGTCCCTTGAAGCTACTCAGGTCAACGGTTACCTCCGTCCATTCAGCAGAGGCGTTCCCCGGCTCGGCAATCTTAGTAAACGATGTTATTTCTTTGTCAGTGGTGGAAACACATACCTCATAGCTCTCATGGTATGAGCCGTCGTCCATCACCCAGAACGACAAAGTACCGTCGAGTGTGACTTGCGGTGAGATGAGCCAGTTGTCCACGTTGTAACTGGAGGGGGAGTAATAGCTCCTTGTCATCATGACATAATCTCCGGTATGTGCTTGCAGAGGTACTCCACTTATCGTAAAATTGCTTGCCTTCACGATTTGCCAGTCAGTGTTTGAGGTACCTTGACCATTGCGTATGGTGGTCCATTCTCCGAGGCCATCTTCAAAGCCCTCTTTAAACCCTATAACCTCCCTATATTTCACGTTGTAGCTGTCGCTGTATCCAGTCCATGAAATCGTTGCTGTCGTTGATAAAGCTTCCACTGTCACGTCCTCGGGCATTACACATGCCGGCGGTGTGGTGAATGCGATAAGCTTGCTCGTCTTGTTCTCATCACAGGTGGGATATACCCGAGCGTAGTAGGTGGTCTCCGGCTCCAGCCCTGTGAGTGTGAATGGATTCTCATCGGCATCAGCCACTGAGACTTCAGTGTCGGTTTCAGCCATATACATGACCTTCCATGAAGTGGAGGTACCTCTCTCTGTCCAGCTGAGTGTTGCGGTATGAGCAGTAATGTCGGAGGCAGCGAGGTCAACTGGTGTGAGACAGTCGGTCTCCACAGTGCAATCGACAAGGTAAGAATTCTGTACACCGGATGAGAATGACTCTCCATACACATGCTCAGCAACAATCTCGCCACTGACATCATAGATGGTGTAGGATGCGACATACACATCGTTAGTAGAAGCTGAATTCCACACGAAATCAAGCTGTCTGCCTGGGCACACAGGGATGGTACCTGTAATGGTCGGATCGCCGGTAGTGTTACCCAATGTGGCAATCACATTACCTGTCTTATGATCCACTACCTGCAGTGTGCATCCAAACCATCCGTATCCATAGGCATCGCGAAGCTCGTAGGTGAGGAAGCACTTGTCCTCATCCTCACAGGCCTCTGTACCAAAGGAGACTTCCTTTGTCCAGTCACTCTTATTGTCTTTATCACAGACGGTGCGCACCTTTACGGTATTGAGCGAACCCGTTTCCAGTTTTTCAAGCGAAATAGTGGGATTGTCATTGACCTCGATGAGGTCGTTTTCATCGCCATTGAGACAAACCTCCCATGCATCGCCATCAGAAGTCCAGGTGACGGTGGCCGTTGTGGTAGTAATGTCACTGACGGTTACATCCGTGGGCTTCTTGCAGGAGTTCACCGTTGCTGTGTATTCAAAGGTGGTCTTGGGCAGGAAGTTACGGAGATTGTAGGTTGAAATCGCCCCCACCCCACTGTAACTGTAACCATTGATGGCAGCGGCTGTAGCTTCTACACCCAGCCAAGTTACTGACTTATAACCGCCAACAGCAGTCTCACTGAAATCCACCAAGAGGTTTCCACCTTTGTATTGGAATGGTTCATCAAGCTCCACTACCATGACTCCATCAACCACAGAGAGGCTTCCCTCATAGATCTGTGTTCCCGAGTCAAAGGCAGCAATGGCCTCAGCATCAAAAGCCTCCTCCTTCACCTCAGAAAGAGAGACTTTGAAAGTGGCGGCACCCCAATTTACATCACCATTGGCATAGAACGTCATCTTGGTGACATACTTATTTGCCATGGCGCTCAAGTTTCCTGCTGGAATAATAAACTGACTACGGGTGTAGGCATCAGCATAGTAGCCAAAGATAGGAATGTAATTATTGGTTGCCGTTCCCTCGTTGACCGTTACCTCATCGGCTCTCGCACCCACCGCTACCAGCAGCAGGGAGAGCAACAGGAAAGATAGTCGAAATTTTTTCATAAGCATTGGTTTTTAGTGAGTAATATTTTAGTTTTTTAGTTTATGAGTTTTTGAGTTTTTGAGTTTTTGAGTTTGGGAGTTTTTGAGTTTGGGAGTTTTTTTGCGTAGGGACATACCCCGTGTATGTCCGTTGAATAATTAAATGATACGTATGATGAATGATTCTGCAAAAATAAACATTTTTTTTGAAAGTGTTAAGAAAAATGGTAAATAAAGTGTTTTTTT
>JAFZAE010000138.1 GCA_017548385.1 Prevotella sp. | reverse complement strand
GACTTATGCACTTATTCGCCAGGACTCCCCATTACCGTCGTAGCCACTTCCGATGATTTCCACGGTTACTGCCTGATGGCCGATGAGCATGTCACCATCGAGGCACCATCCGTCCACGACCTCATACATCTGGCCTACCAGCCCATTGTACAGCTGCATGAGCCGAAACAGACACTGGCCTCAGATGCCGCACACCATCTGATCATGAAAATGCGCGAAATCATCGGCTATCTTCATTCTGACCATATTTATAAAGGTGAAGTGTTGCGCATGCTCTATTCTATCTTCCTGCTTGACCTGCATAACGCCCAGCAACGTGCCATCATACACCGCCAGACACCCAAGCGTGTTGAGGAAATCTTCATAGGCTTCATCCGCCTGCTGCCCCGCTACTTTGTAGCACACCATGACATCCCGTTCTACGCCGACAAGCTCCATATCTCTACCGTCTATCTTTCCCGCGTAGTCCGTCAGGTCGCAGGCCGCACCGTTGTCGACTATATCAATCAGATGCTGCTGATGGAGGCCTCTTTCCTGTTGCAGACTTCCCAACTGAGCATCACTCAGATAGCCGACCACCTCCATTTTGCCGACACCCCCTCGTTCAGCAAGTTCTTCTCACGCCTGAGCGGCATGAGTCCGAAGAAATATCGGAAGAGGTGACTATTGAACTTTTCGAGTAGTATTAGCAAAGCCTTCAATAAAAAAGTCCGCTTTTTGGCGGACCTTTTTATTGAAGGCTATTCTAATTATTTCGCATACAGAGCAACAATCGTCTCGTGCTTCTCCTACTTGCCAGAGGTTTGCTTCGGCTCTTCAACCTTCTTGCCATATTCGTAAACCTGCTCCAAAGTCAGCTCACCCTTATAGTGTTATAAATATGAACACTATTTGTGTTAAAAAATACGGAATTACCCTATTTTACAAACATATTTTATACCTTTGCAGCACCTTAATGGATGTCACATTTTGCGACCAATCCAGTTGAAAAAGTTCATTAAAACACTGAATATAAGGGCTTTAGATAGGGTTTTATCGAATCCCTCTCTCTCCGCTAGTAAAGATAAATTATAAAGAATTAAAGTCTTGCCTATTAGAGAGTTAGGTTTTTTACAAATTGGGTATGAGTATCGGCTAACGAATGTTAAAGATGGGTAATCCAAATAGCAATACATTCTTCTTTACCTTTTATTTATAAATTGAAATTATTAACAAACTATAAATTGAAAAACTGTATGAAAAAAATTACTTTGATGCTGATGGGAGTATTCATGCTCATGACATCCCTCGAAGTGAAAGCTGAAGTTGATCCTAATTTCCACATCTACATCTGTTTTGGTCAGTCGAACATGGAAGGTAATGCCCAGTGGGAGTCACAGGATGTGGGAAATGTAGATTCCCGCTTCCAGATGTTGGCAACCTGCAACTTCGATAGTCCCAAACGTACACTCGGCAACTGGTATACGGCAACGTGTCCTATTGTGAGCCCACAAGGAAAGTTAGGTCCCACAGATTACTTTGGTCGTACGATGGTGGCCAACCTTCCCGACCACAAGATTGGTGTTATAGCCGTTGCAATGGGAGGCAGTCCTATCGAGATGTTTGATAAAGATAAGTATCAGCAGAAGTTAGCCGACAATCCCAACGAGTGGTGGGCACAGCTGTCGAAGTGGTACTATGGTGGCAACCCTTACGGTCGTATTATTGAGATGGCCAAGAAGGCCCAGGAGGTTGGTGTCATAAAGGGCATTCTGCTGCACCAGGGTTGTTCTAACTGTGGCGACCCCAATTGGCCGAACATGGTAAATAAGATCTATAACGATATGCTTAATGACCTTGGCCTTCAGGCAGCAGATGTGCCTCTGTTTGTAGGAGAGGTAGAGTATCAAAATATGGGTGGTGGCTGTTCGAGCCATAACGTACAGGTTGACCGCATGCCAAGTGTCATTCCAACAGCTCATGTGGTGTCAGCCAAATATCTTCCTGGAAATGGTAATGACCCCTGGCACTTTTCAGCACAAGGCTATCGCCTTTTTGGTCAGCGCTATGCTCAGATAGCGTTGAGTGTGATTTATGGTCTTGACATTAATATTGATCAGCCCACTGTTCCTGCGACCCCCAAAGCAATCGATCGGCGTTTCACTGTACTGACTGATATCAAAACCACACATTTCGCTATTGTAAATGAGGCTGACCATAAAGCTTTATACGGTCGTTACGAACAGCATTTGGGCTATGATGATTTTGATCAGGCTTTTGCAGAACTCAATTCTGGCTATCTTTTTAAGTTGAGTAGAACATCTGGTGGCTTCAGGTTGCGTCTTGTTACTCCTGAAGGAAATGACTATGTGTTGACTGGCGATAATGGCTATCTCAATTCGCAGGATGTTGATGGCACTTGCTGCTTCATCGGTGGGGTGAACAGTCAGAATGGTCAGGACATCCCCAAGGGAGCTGCCTGGGACATTCAGTATGTTGAGGGCAAAGGCTTTACCATTAAGAATGTTGGAACAGGCAAATATCTAAAGACCAACGATACAGCCAAGTACGACGAACCCACATACTTCACCCTCTGCACATTGAAGGATGTTACTTCTGGCGTGAATGAAAGAGGAATCGTTAATCATGAAAATATGTCTACCTCCACAGGATGGTATACACTGGATGGCCGCCATCTTAAGGAAAATCCGACTCAGCGCGGTCTGTATATCTTCAAGGGAAAAAAGGTATTGATTAAGTAAAAAAGTGAGAGCTAACCAATAATTATAAAATTATTATTTTAAGTAAAACGATGCAAAGAATAATCAAAATCAGCCTTGTGTTGGCTGTATTGTTGCTGCCGACAGCATTATATGCTCAGTTGTCTTCTAACCCAGACAAGTTTCTGGGCAATATCACCACAAGGTCTAACGTTGATGCAGGAGGGGGAGTGCCTGATTTTTATACGCTATGGAATCAGATTACATGTGAGAACGAGTCGAAATGGGCTTCTGTAGAAGGAAATCGTGGTAATTTCAACTGGGGATGTGATAGGGCGTTCAATTATGCAAAGCAGCACGGCTTCCCATACAAGTTCCACGCTTTGGTGTGGGGTGCTCAGTATCCCAACTGGTTGTCGAACCTGTCACCGAAGGACCGTTTTGAAGCACTCACCAATTGGTTTAACAAAGCAAAGGAAAAATACAACACCCTACCTATGATTGATGTGGTGAATGAGGCTGTGGGAAGACACCAAGATGGCAACCCCATGATGAAGGAAACATTGGGCGGTGGCGGAAAGACGGGCTTTGACTGGCTCATCAAAGCATTCGACATGGCTCATCAACGTTGGCCGGATGCCATTCTGATTTACAACGATTATAACTCGATACGTTGGGATGTGGACAATTACATCACATTGGTGCAGACCTTGCGCGATGCCGGTGCACCTATTGATGCATACGGCAACCAGTCGCATGAAATAGGTGACATTAGTGCCACCGAATTAAGTAATGTGTTGGAGAAGCAGCAAAATGCGTTGAAGATGCCAATGTACGTCACAGAATTGGACATTGATAAAGCTAATGACGCTCAGCAAAAAGCACAGTATGAAAGGGTTTTGCCCCTGCTGTGGGAAGCCCCATATTGCGCCGGTGTCACACTCTGGGGGTATATTCATGGGAGCACTTGGGTGGACAACTCCGGACTCTACAAGAATGGTGTTGAACGACCTGCGATGACTTGGATAAAAGAGTATATGGCTACCGATGAGGCTAAAAATGCTGTTAGTCCCTTCCCGGGTATGAAGAAAGAAGCTTCTATCTATATTCGTCCTGCGGCTTTGAAAGTCGTTAAGGGTGACGTTCTGCCTATCAAGGTTCATGCCAGTCTGGCCACCAAGACCATTGAGAAGGTGGAACTATATGTGGAGAATGAACTGATTGCCACGATGACCGAGGCTCCATATCTGACAGAGTATGAAGTGCCTTCACGCATATCATCGGGTTGGAAGGAAACAAAGGCTGTGGTTACTGCTACTGACGGCTCAACCTACGAGCGTTATGGTCGCTTCAGTGTGGTGAATGGTAGTACCAAACGTGAACCTTACGGTGAAGTACCAGAACTGCCTGCCACCATCAAGATTGATGAATACGACAAGGGTGTTGCGGGCATTTCTTACTATAATGCCTCGCGCAATACCACTACCTCTATGAAGACCGACCAATGGATGGACTATACTGTCGATGTGAAGGAAGACGGATTCTATTCGTTTGATGCGACTGTGGCATCGTCAACAGCAAATGGCAGGTTCCATTTGGCAGAATATGGTCTCGACAGTCTGTCGTATCTCTCCGAGTTTATGGAGGTTCCCAAAACGGGGGGCTCCAACGAATGGAAGGCGCTCCACGGCTATCTGACGACAGAACTAAAGGCAGGTCGCCATGTGTTCACCTTTCTCGTTGAACAGGGTGGCTTCTACATCAAAGATATCACCTTCAATCGTTTTGAGGAAGGTGATGGAACATGCGTGGTGAAAGCCTTTAGCGGTACCTATGGTGTCGGCGATAACATCCTTGTTTCTGCCAAAGCCACATCGAAATCTAGCTCTATTAGTGAAGTGAGATTTTATGCCGATAACATGCTGATAGGCTCCGATACCGAATCGCCATACGAGTGCGTGTTTACACCTACAGAGAAGCGAACGTACACTATTATGGCTGTTTCCATTAATGCCGAGGGTAAGGAGAAAAGATCAAATCCGCGCAATCTTGAGATTACCAGTGATACTCCGTTGGATATTCGCACGGTCGTTAGCGACGAGCCTGATACCCCGGCCTATAACCTCATGGGTCTACCTGTCAGTGACGGTTACCGCGGTATCGTCATCAAGAACGGCAAAAAGTACGTGATTAAGTAAGCGTTTGATACTGATATATTTAACAAGGGGAACTTCACAGGTTCCCCTTGTTTGTTATTGATAATCTGTGATTTGCGAATATTAATCTTTAACTGAAACTTCGGAAGTCCTCTACTTTTTAGGTTATGAGGTTGTGAGGTGAAATTTGCTCAAATCTATCGTTTGCCATTCATATCTCACCACAAAACCTGTATGCGAATCGACCTAACCACCTCAAAACCTGACGAAACTGGATAAAGTTGAGTCTTTAATATAAGAATGTAAAAATCAATTAATTCTTCAACTTATCTGAAAAGAATCAAAATAATGTTTGGTTATTATCAATAAAATGCGTTTTTTTGCATTTGAAATAAGTGGAAAGTGTAATCTAATACATAGTTAACACTATTCGCATAAAACATGATAATAGAAATGAAACAATTTGATTTAATGAGATGGGCTAGAGGTGTTTTTGCCTTCAATGCCATTTTTGCAATGGTAGCCATGTGTGTCCTTGCAACACAGCCGGTTTTCGCACAGGTGAATGACAGCATTCCGTTTTTGCTACGTGGGCATATTCACATTAACTCGACTATCAACGATTCTGTCAATTGTAACGTCATATATGACACGGGTGCTTCCAATATGTATGGTGTTGACAGCGTGTTTTTGGCAAATTCCAATTGGCATCCGCAACGTTTGGGTTATGCTACGACAAGTGGTGGGGCCGGCGGAACCAAGGTGCGAATTATTCCTGACAAGACGAAGGTGAACATCGGAAACATTGAGGATTTCTATGAGATAGTGCCTATATTTAAACTCAGGGATATCGTGGACTGTCATGTCGATGGCATTTGGGGTATCAAGAACATCGCCGAACATCCATTTGAAATCAATTTTGAACACTCGTACTTGAAACAGTATAAGGATGGCAAACCCTCGTTGGATGGATTTCAAAAACTATTTATCCGATATGAAAATCATACAATTATGCTTCAGGCTGAGGTCGCCATCGGTGGTACAGTGGTCAAAGGATGGTTCCTTATGGATACTGGAAGCGGTAGTTCTGTGGATTTCACTGCAAAAACGGTTAAGGATTATCAGTTGGAGTCCATCCCAGGAAAAAGATACATCACCGACTGGACACAATTCGGAGTCGGTGATAAAGAACAAGAATGGATTGTTGACATGATGTCAGATAACATCATCATTGGTAATGATACCATCTATAAAGAACCTATCTCCTATATTCCCGAAGGAACGGGTGCATTCAGCGAAAGACCCTATCTTGGAGTCATTGGTAACACTGTCTGGTCAAAATACAACATCATTGTTGATATCCAAAATGGTTTGCTTTGGATACGTCGTTTCAAACCAGATAGTCCGCAACGTCCAACCTATGACTATGGGTTTAGAAATCGTACTGACATCGGATGCGGATGGATTGTGTCGAATTTGACTAGGGATGGAGATGCTGCCAATGCAGGTATGGAATTAGGCGACACCATCATTGCCGTGAACGGGAAAAACGTAACCGAGTATTCTTGGGATGAAGAATTTCATATTGACGACCAGCCCAAGCTCTTTTTGGATATTATCGGAGCGGATGGCAAGGAAAAACATATAACTTTAGAAGCCAAAGAACGGTGGTAAGAGGTGTTTTGTGCAAGCATTACTTTGCATTCGCTGTTCCAAAATTTAACTTTTATCTCGTTAATTCGTAACTTTGGCTTCGCCGAACTTACTTTCACTCGGAAAAGACCAAATACATTTGGCTTTTCTCTCGTTTATTTGTAACT
>JAFZAE010000137.1 GCA_017548385.1 Prevotella sp. | reverse complement strand
TCATAAGTACCCATCTCCTTGACACCGCTCCAATTGTAATCAATTCCTTTGGCGATTTGCTCCATAGGGTAGGGGACAAGATATGAACTACCGATCAGGCAGGCGGCAAACAAAGTGGCTGTCAGGGGAATCCATCTGATGCAGCATAATATCAAGAGTATCGCCGCGGGACCTGTCAGCCAATACATGATGGGGATCATCACGCATAGTATGATAAGCCTTGTCTTTTTGGAGGAGATGCCCATGATGGCACAGCCAACTCCCATCACCAGCAATACGGCTATGGTTGGTGTTAGTGGAATATGAGGTAACATGGCTACTCTCCACAAGATAATAGGGGGTATCAGGGAGAGAACGAATAGATATTTGTCTTTTAATTTCGGAAAAAACTGTCTGAGCAATTTCGATGTCAGAAATTGGGTTACAACGAACAGAATGGCATAGATGATAGCACTATTGACCGGATTCAGAAAGAATTGGGTCACACCCTCTCCTAAATATTGGGCCAGCCCACCAGGTATCATCAACCGTTCCATCAGGTAGTCTGTGTTCCACAGAAACAGTAGCGACATCTCCCTCGCCACAGGAATAAAGGGATAGAGGAAGAACCAAAAACAGAACACACCAATGGTTAGCAAAGCCACAATGAGATGTTGCCAATAATGGGCTATGAAATCTTTAATTGTCATTAGTTTTTGTGTGAGGCAGTAGAGGTTACTGTCCAGTTTTAGTTTTCTCGGCAAAGATACTAATATTTTTCCGTATGTCGGTGAGTGCAAACCAATTTTATGGTTGATTCATAGTGATTTCACAACCATGCCTTACTCTTAAGGCTTTCCAACTATCCCGCCCCCTCATCAAAGGGTCGGGGTGATTGTTTACGCAATAGAGTTGCGATTATCTGTGTTCGCTCCGCTCACTTTGCTGCAACCTATTGCTGTTTCCATTCATATTTATATTTAAAAATACTTAAATTCTTAAATTCTAAAATTCGTGATAGACATCTTCTTAAATTCAAGTTAATTCGATGCGTCAGCATCTCCATAAATTCATGTCTAATTCATGGTAATTCATGTTCTTTTCATAAACATCACCTTGTTCTAAGGGTTTTCACAACCATCCTAAATCCTTCCTTGTCCTAAGAGGGTTTCACAACCACTCCAACCTCTCCTTATCCTAAGGAGAGGCTTCAACCCACTCCCCGTCCCCCGCCCTCTCCAGGGCGGAGGCTCAACCGCTCCTGCTCGTCGCTCTTACATTAAGGTACTACTCCCGAAGATAGGTCGCAGGTAGATTTCCTACGCAACAGAGTTGCGATTGTTTATGAACGCTCCACTCACCAAATTCTATAATCATAATCTAGTTAATTACGTTCCATAGAAAATTAAAAAGCAGCCGAATAGGCTGCTTTTTGTATCGATTTGACTATCAATCAGTCCAATCAGATGAATCCGTAGTTTCCTTCTTTGTTTGTGTCAATTTGGAAAATTCGTGTTCGTATTTATCCATCAGTCCAATCAGATGAATCCGTAGTTTCATTCTATTCGTGCCGATTCAGAAAATTCGTGGTCGTCATCAGACATGTGGCTTGTCTCTGACGGGAGCATCGGAGTTGTATCCGCATCGATGAACATGGTGCTGTTGTCCAGCTCGGAGAGTGATTTCTTTTTTCTGTTTTCACTTGCACCAGCACTCAGCAAGCGCTTTGCCGCCTTAATGATGCTTTGACCACTGTCAGCGGTGGTAATCTTCAGTTTGTTTATTTTCTTCACAGTATCATTCACGCTCGACTCAACATCCATAAAGCGAATGCCGAAATCTTGCACACGATCAATCACCATATTAGCTGCATCCATCATGGCCTGTTGGTTTTTCAACTGACGCACTTGGGTCCACATCATTTCCAACACGCGAAGGTTCATGTACATGGTCTGTGGTCCAAGAATCATGACACCCTCATCGTAGGCCTCTCGCCAAAGTGAGGTGTCGTTCAGCAAGGCAAGATTCAGTGCTCCATCAATGGGAACGTACATGATGGCGAAGTTGAGGCGGTTATAGCCTTCGGGCAGATACTTGGTGTATTCTTTTCTTGCCAAACGCTTCACCTGTGCCCTCACGCTGTCGATATGAGCTTTGAGATATTTTCTTTTTTCCTTCGTTCCATCTTCAGCATTCATATATCGTTCGTAGTCAGTCAACGACATCTTTGAGTCTACAACGACATGGCGATTATTGGGGAAATGGAGGATGAAGTCAGGGATGAGTCCCTTGCCGTCATCGCCTTTGGCTCCTTTCCCTCCTCTGTCTTTCAATGTTTCCTGCGTATCATATTGCTCGCCCTCTTTCAGTTCAAGGTCTTCCAACAATTGCTTGAGTTTCAGTTCGCCGAAATTGCCCTGCACCTTCACCTCACCCGTCAGTGCCCGTGTCAACCGGTCAGCAGTCTCGCCAATCTCAGCACTTTTCTGCATATTTATCTTGATGGTTTCATCTAGTCGGGTCAGTGCTTCTGTTTGCTGTTCTTTGGTCTTGTCGAGGGCGTCTTGCATGTCTTTGAGACTTTTCTGCAAGGGGTCTATGATTTTCGACACTTGCTCCTGATTCTTTACTCCAAGTTCTTCCTGACGCAGTTTTAGCACCTTCTCAGATACGGTTTGCATCTGTTCCTTAATCAAGTCAAGTTGGCTTTTCACCTGCTCCTCGTTCATAAGTCTGAGCGTGGCAATCTGGCCTTCGTGCGCCTCTTTCGTTTGTTTGAGTTGCCTTTCGAAAGAAGATTTTAAATCGTCAATCTGCTGCTCATAGGTTCTCTTCATCTCCTCGATGGTGTCAGCATTGCGTTTCGTCTCTGTCTCCTGAAATGCGGCGGCTGCCTCTTCCTGTTTTTTCAGGCTCTTACTACTCTCCTCCTTGAAATCCTCAAGTTGACGGGCGAATGTTTCCTTCAACTCCTTGATTTGGCTTTCGAAAGTTGATTTCTGGTCGGCAATCAGTTTTTCATAGGAAGCCTTCTGCTCGCTCAATAGTTGTTGGCTGCGTTCAGACTCTTTTTTCAGTGTTTGCTCTGCCTCAGATTTGAGCGTGACGATTTGTTGCTCATAGCCTTCTTTCTGGGCACCTAATTGTTTCTCATAGTTCTCTTTTTGGGTGCCTAACTGAATGGAATAGTTTTCGGCGTTCGTTTTTTGGACATCCCGCTCCGATGTAAGTGTCATGATAGCATACACTTTTTCTGTAATCATAGACTCTTTGTCGGCAACTTTGTTGTCAAGTTCCTCGATGTTCTTCTCCAACTTGCCGATAGTCTCTAAATACGTTTTCTTTCCATGGTTTCCAATATGATAGCCGAGCATGGCCATCACAATAATAGCGATAATTGCAATTACAAGATACATTTCCATTTTTTCAATAGGTTTTTGTTGAGTCCCCCGGAGGGGTACAATGCTTAATCAATTGCAAAAATACAAATAAAGATTGGTAAAACAGATTTTATATAGGTATAAGTCAAAAAGATAGTGGATAGTCGTTACATGTTAGTTATCCTGGTTGTACAGCGACCATTCTTCTAACCAAATAAAACATTCTACACGGTTCGTCCCCAGTTATCACTTATCTTTGTGTTATTATTTTAGCCTCGCCAATGAAAGCGCATACTTCAGCGGCTATTATATTTAGGTTATGAAATCTACCATAGTCGCTATCGGCAGGTATCCCGTTCACCGCCTGCATGGTGTCGAGTGCCCATGGTGCAAGTATCAACAGTCTCCCTTTAGCGCATGCCTCGAAACGGCTTCGTTCTGGCTTCCAGTAAGAGCTGATTGGTTCTTTCTGCAAATGGATGAGAGGATACCCCTTCTCAATACATTCGTTTTTCATCATCAACTCACCCCGCGATATGCCGGGTGTCACTATCACCGTTACCCCTCCCATCACAGACGCTACCCATTGTTCGTGCTGTCGTGCGTAGTCGGCTGTTTCTTCATACGGTTGTCTGCTTATAGGATGGCGTCTGTGGCACTGCACTTGTACCTTGTTTACCCATCGTAGCAAAAAGAGATTGCCAAAGGCTCCATAGGAACGGTTGCCTATTTGCACATGCAGGCACCGTTGCATCACATCTGGCATAAGTCGACGTAGAATGGCTCGGCGAGGGTTGTCGTGTACATAGGCTACTATGGCTTCACGGTGCCTATCGTCAAGACATATGGTATCGTCATAATTGTCATTAAAAAGTGGTCTAAATTGCCGTTGCACCAGGGCAAAATACTCCTGACGCTGTTTTTTTGAAAGGCTGCGTATCAATGACCCTTCATTGTTGTGACACAAGGCCTTCTCACGCAGCCATGCCGGTACCTCTGGACTACTACAATCGACCGAGATCGGCCGATTGGTGGAATTAGGGCATCTCTGCTGTTGCCAGCGGCTTGTGCAGGAGGCCTTGAAGGCTTGTATGATATCACCGAGGCTCCATTGCATGGGTTCGAGCACCTCTATTACGCCATGAAAATGGTCGGGCATACAGACACAGGCAAGCACTGCCACACGGTTGCCATGTGCCACCTGTTTCTCAGGTGTCTGCTCCCACATCTGACGTACCATCTCGCCCACAGGAGACAGCTGAACCTCAGGATGAACCGCATTGCCACTCAATTTTCCGAATAATGCCTCACGCCCTCTAATCACCAATGTCACAAGATAGGTACCACGGCCGTAATAGTCGTGGCCCGAATTGCGTGGACGATAGGATGTATCATTCATAATCATTCCAAGTTGTTTCTCCTGTGGACGTTTGTCGCTTGTTTTGTATTCTTTGCAAAGTTACAAATATTTTTGAATCCATTCTTGTGTATTTATGATTTATTACAAGATAATAAATGGCAATTCCTGAAAGACTACAGCAGCCGAGTAGGCTGCGCATGATTATTGGCATTATATCTTTTGGGGGAAATTTAAAAATCCCCCGCGCTCATTGAGTGCGGGGGATTTCTTTATGAATCCAAGGGATTAATCATCCCATACGGAATTGCTACCATTCTCAGGGGTGGGACTTTCATTTTCCATTTGGAAATGGGAATCGTTTGTCAATTGACCTCCTCCGGGTTCGTCGATGGTGCTCAGCATTTCCTGCATGAGGTCACCTTCAATGCTGACGACATGGATAGATGGTCTTTGATAGATTTTCATGATAGTCTCCTCCTGATTATTTCACAACCACCTTCTTACCGTTGATGATGTAAATACCCTTCTGTGGGGTGCTGTTCATGCGGACACCAGAGATGCTATAAACCTCGTTGTTGTCGATAGTGGTAGTGATTTCGTTGATGCCGGTTGGGTCGATGAATGTGAACGACATAGGAGCGTTGGCAGCAGCAATCTTGAGGTAGCACTTGTGAGCAGCATTGTTGATGCTTGAGCCATCCTCGTTCTGATAGTAGAATCCGATAGTTGCTGGGTCGCCGCCCTTTGTGGAGAGCATGTAGTACTTGTAGTTCTCCTCAGCAATGTAAGTCTCTCTGTCGGTACCGAGCAGATCGCTTATAGGCTCACTGATGATTTCGTCTTCATCGACGAGTTCGAACTGATAGCTGCCCTTCTTACCTTTAAGGATAACGCCTGTTCCTGCTGGGATGACACCACCGCTGATGGGCACCAGAGCAATCTGCTTGTCGTTGGCTGGTTGTGCAGCAAATACCTCTACGCCAGAGGGAGCCTTCAGGTTGAGGTAGCTGTAGTACAGTGTGGCATAGCCTGTCTCACCGATTTCAACAGTGACAGTCTCTTGGTTTTCATCAATTCCGATGCACTCCAATTCGAAGTTATCCCAGATACACCAGAGATCCAGGTTCACGTCGTTTCTTGCACCGATATTAGCCATGAAGTCGGTAACGGTGAAGGTGAAAGGATCAATGGTATA
Source organism: Prevotella sp. (assembly GCA_017548385.1). Lineage (GTDB taxonomy): Bacteria > Bacteroidota > Bacteroidia > Bacteroidales > Bacteroidaceae > Prevotella. The sequence continues at coordinate 15,626 of JAFZAE010000137.1, read as the reverse complement.
GAGGCCAGCAGAGAATGAGTGAGCGGCATCGTTCATACTGTTCTCAGAACCAGTCTTCAATGGGAAGGTCTGTTTCTGGTCATTGGCATAGAAGTAAGGCAGGTTCTCGTTGTCTTCACCATCCTGACGATAGAATCCCTGTGCCTTCAGGCGATAGGTACCGTTGGGCAGCACGATATTCTGGTTCATCTTGAACAGTTTGTGGAATGACTCAGCGTTCCAGTTGAAGTGGTTCTCGTTTGCCCATGGGTTCTGTGCATTGAGCACGTTCTCAACCTCCCATGCGTCGTACTGTGTGTTGTTGCGGCTGAAGTTGTAGTCCTTGATCAGGAAGGTAGCGTCAGCAGGATTCTCCTCATCAGCAAACATAAAGTTACTCAGTTGGTCTTCAAAAGAAATAAAGTACCACTGTGCGAAGAGGTCGTTCTCGTCGGCAGCCTTGAGGTCCACTTCGGTGTTGGCTGTCTTTGCTACAAGCATTTTGTCCCCGATCTTGATGTTGAATGAGGTGTTCTCCATCTCGACGACATCGTCACCTACACCAATTTCAATCTTGCTGGTGTGTGGTACAAACGTGATGTTAGTAGGAGCACCGTCAATCCACTCACCTGCGAGGAAGTGGCTGTCACCACCGTTTGATGTGTAGGAGTCGAGTTGGAATACATTCTCTTCACCCTCTACTGCCACGGCCTTGAATGGGATACCGTGCTTGATGAGCGATGCGCGAGTTCCCCAAGCGTTGGCACCACCGAGGAACTTACCAGTAGCGGCGTTGACAATCCAGTAGTCTTCGCCATCCTCAATCTCGGAAGCAATAAAGGAGTTGATATCGGCAGCTTTAACAGTTACCTTGACAGTAGCCTTCACGTCTTCAGCAGCCTTGCTGGTGACAGTGATAATAGCCTCGCCCACGCCAACAGCAGCAACGTTGCCTTCAGCGTCAACGGTAGCTACAGCTGGGTTGCTGGACTCGAATGTCACATCCTGACTTGCCTCCGCGGGGCTGACAGAAGCGGCGATTTTAGCAGTCAGTTCATCTTTGCTCAGGTCGAATACAATCTCTGTTGGGTCGAGTGTGATGCTCTCTGGCAGGATAGATGGACCAGTGACGGTAACCTGGATAACCTTGGAAATCTCGTCGGCCTTGATGGTAATGGAGGTAGAACCTACGGCAACACCTGTTACCACACCATTCTTGTCAACGGTAGCGATTTCATCATCGGCTGAAGAGTAGGTAATCTGTGGCAATGTAGCGTTTTCTGGAGCCACCGTGGCGTTGATAGAAGCTGTTTCAGTTACTTCCACTGTGATGTCTTCAGCGTTGATGGCTGTTACGGGTACGTATTCTACCTTGGTGATGGATACGAGGCCAACTACGAACCAGTTACCACCCTCTTCGTCAATCTTCTGAATACCATACTTCAGTATGCCATCGTCGCCTACCTTACCGATAACCTCGATAGGTCCGTATTCCTCAACAGAGTTGATGCCTGTACGGTTGACAACGGGCAGGTTTGTGGTCTGTCCATTGGCAAAGACAGCAGCGAGGTCGTCGCCGGTCTTGGCTGTGAAGCCACGTCCATCGGTGAAGGAAGCGGTAGCCTCGAGCACCACTTTGTATGCGCCTGCGGGCACACCCTCGATGGTCTGTGTCATCACATCGCCGGTGTATCTTAAGGAGCCACCATCGTTGTAACGCTCTGATCTTCCCTGATAGCTACCAGTAGCACCTACCCAGTCAGTGGGAGCGGCGGGAGTGTAGTCGGCACCATCCTCTGTCTGCTTTTTCACAGCGGCAGCAAGAGCCTCTTTGGCAGCGGCTTTCTGCTCTGCAGTCAGTTCTACGAGTGTGCGTGCATCGTACTCAGCCTTGATTTGCTGGACGATTTCGCTGGCTGCATAGTCGGCCTGGCCTGTTGCTGTAAGTGTGTTTGCAGCATTGATGACGGCCAAAGCGGCTTCGTAGTTCTGGATGCTCAGCTTAGCTGCGATAATCTTCTCATTCAGGTTGGAGATGGCTGTAGCCACTTCACTGCCGGTGCGGAAGTTATCCTCATTGATGACAGCGGCCTTGAGTGCTGCGAGCACGTCTTTGTTCATTGGCTCATCGTAGAGTGCCTCTGCTTCTGCCACCTTTTCGCGGTAGTCAGCCAGGTAGTTCTCTAAGCTGTACTTGAAGAGTTTCACTGGTCCGAGGATACACCACTGACGCATGTCAGCAAATAAACCTTGGAAACCAATCTCGATGGTGGTTTGCTCTGAGAGCGAGAAGTCGAAGCCATTGGCGAAAGCACCTGCTTTGAATGCAGCCATTGCTTTGCTCATGTCATCACCGGCATCGGCCCATTCATCAAGCCCACCTTTAGCAAGTCCTACAACATTCTGTTTCTTCTCACCTGCAAAAATCCATGCCCTGTCGGGGTTGGTGCCGTCGCCATCGTTGGTGTTGCGGAAGAATGCGTTCACAGCGAGATGATAGTCACCTGCAGGCAGTGTGATGGTTTGCGAGAACTTGAAGTCGTAGTGCTCTTGTGAGCTCCATCCGGAATAGAATTCTACTGCTGATGAAAGGGTTTCATTGCCGACGCGCCAAGCTGTGTACTTGAATTCGTCTGAGTAATAGTCCCAGCCATAATCCACAGTGGAAAGGTCGGCATTTCGGAGGTAGGTGTTGGTGATGTCCTCCTGTGCATGTGCACTGAGCCCCAATAGGGCGCAGAATGCCAAGGTTAATAGTCGAAAATGTTTCATAAAGTATTAATTTGATTAGTAAAAAAATTGTTTTGGCAATTAGTTATTGGGAGCCTTTGGGCTCCTGAAATGATTATTTCCTGGTATTCGACTGCAAATATACTTTTTTTCTTGATATAAATCAAATTTTTCAGCTATTTGTTGCCTAAAAATATATAATGTAAACATTTGTTAACATATTCCGCGTTTACATTTTCTACCCACCTACTTCCTATTTATTCTATGGAGTTCTACAACCACGCCTTACTCTTAAGGTTTTCACAACCATCCTAAATCCTTCCCTGGCCTAAGAGGTTTTCACAACCACCCCGCCCCCTCCTTATCCTAAAGGATGGGTTCCTACCCACCCTCCGTGATAGACATCATCTTAGATTCAAGGGTAATCTCTCACCTCTTACCTCTCACCCCTTACCACTACGAATAAAGCAGCCGAATAGGCTGCTTTATTCGTGACCTTTCTGTCACCTTATCTCTAATATAAAGGTGCTGTTTTTGTGGTGCCGTCAGAGGAGTGAAGGTATGTACTTAATTCCTCGTATAATTGTTTGACGTTGAGGGTGGTGCGGTCGGTGGAGGTGGCATTGTTGACGGCAAGTTTGACTTTGTCGCGATGTACGCTGTTAGGCAAAATCACTTGTTTCCAGACGTTTTGCCACCAGGGATTAGGAATCATGCGGTCGTTGATATTCTTTGTGCGAATTTCATAGATGTTGCCATTGAAGATGGTGTTGACGATGTCCTGGAATTTTTTGCTTTGGATGGAGTCGCGCCGCCAATTGTCATGATTGGCAAGGTATTGCATGTCTTGGGTTTCCAGTTTCACTTGGTCTTCAGTGTCGGAAATGAGGTCGCTGTCATCCTCTTCAACGTCTTCCACTTCTGTTTCTGTTGCCACGGTACCAGTTTTGTCGAAGGTGGTATGTGTCTTGGTGACTCTTTTCTCTGTCTTGATGCGCTCGATAGGCCATGGCCAGTGGTTTGTCATCAGATAGGTGACACCGGCATATGCTGCCAGTGTGAAAAGAATCATGAAAAATGCTTTGAGGAAACGGAGGGTGTTTTTCGAGGATTTTGTGAGTTTACGTGGAATGCTCATTTTGTATTCATTCCCTTCTTTTTTCACTTTGTACCCTTTTACCCGTCCATTTTCCAACTGCTGGAAGAGACGTTCGTCAGTACCCACATCGACTTTGGCCCGTATGGGTCTTCCGTCGTTGAAATCCAATGTGAGCGCAGTGACATCGTGGGTAGGCTCAGGAATAAATACGTATTCCTGCTGTTTGACGATTCCCGGTGTGATTTGTATGTCGGCATCCTTGAAATTGTCACCACTGAAGTGGATGATTCCAGCATTGTTGATGTCGTTTTCATAGATCTTGATAAGATAGCACCCATTGTAGTCGGGCATAAGTTGTTCGCCGTTATGTCGCACGGTGCAACTCCGCAATACGCGTTCGTTGACTTTAACGAAGAATTTAAGTTCGTAGTAGAATTTGATTCCTCTTTCGTCAATACGTATGACTTTTTTTGCGGTGTCATAATATCCGTAGGGCGATGGCGTAGTGATATTGCCTTTCACATCGATGGTCATGGGCAGCATACCCTCTTTTCCTCGCAGGTTGATGCGTTTGACCTCCCCCTCTTTCACTTCGCCGTATTCATAGCCGTCGGCAGATACGATTTTGAATGTTCTCAAAACAAGGGAGTGCACCTGCCGGCATGACTTCGGATTGGCTGGTTGTACGGAGGTGGGAATCAGGAAAATGGAGTCGGTGGAATGGAAGAATTCTTGGTTTGGAAAGCTGAGCAGTGTCTCCACCTCACCTTCTGTCTTGTATTTCATGTAATAGGTGAGGTGCTCGTCAGCATTTGCTTGATATTTGGGCAGGGGCTTGGGCAGTCCTTCCATTGGCTCTGCTGTGAGGTCTTTGTAGATGTCGGAGATGGCCTTTTGGAAATTGGGGTTGCTGCTTGGCTTCTCATCATTGGAGGCGATGGCTTCGTAGGCTGCCGCAATACGTTTGAGTCCTTCGACCAAAGTACGTGGCTGAATGGACAGTTTGCCACAGTCTATTAGGATGGCATACTGTATGAATCCTCCCTGTATATCCTTGATGAGCGACAACTGTGTGTTGTAGCCATCAGGGTAGACGCGCATCTCATATGCTTTGAGTGCCGCGAGACTTTTCATGTCGTCTAAGAAATTGTGAACCCTGAAGTCATAGGCTGCTTCTGCTGGATAGGCGATGATTGGTACGAGACTGCCGTTGTTCAGTTGCTTGCTGATGTTGATACGTATACTTTCCATGAATCCATCAATTGTTTTTGCAAAAATAATAAAATTTTTTGTATTATCCCATTGTCAAGGTGTAAAATGGCATTTTTTTACCAAAATAGTGTCATTTTTTGTCTTTCAGCCATGTAATCCCTTCGATTTTCTCACATTTTGAAAGGTGCCCTGCCACCACGAGGCGGTACCAGCGGTAAGGTGTCCCCTGCCAGGCCTCCAAATTAATCCCTACGCTTGCGCCCACGAGATGCCAATGTATAAGGTCGTTGCTGCCATAGAGCGCTGTACCCAGATGGAGTGTTGGCCTTCGGAATACCCCTGTTAATTCTGCCTTGTGGATACGTTTTGGTTCATAACGTACACCCATGGCAAGTGGTTGACTGCAGAGAATGACAGGCACGGGGGTGGTGACATGGAAGTCAAGTTGCAGGATGTGGCAGCCATCGCTGTCGTCGCGGATGACGTAGATGGCATTTCCATGGGTGATGGCGCTGCGATAGGGCCAGGAGATGGTGCTCCAGTTGCCGGTAGACAGGGAATAGACGAAAGCTTCACCCTCTGTCCCATTGCGAGGGGGATGGGGAGTGGATGCACTTGGGGCGCTGCTGATGATGAGACGCTGGTGCTCTGCGTCGTAAAGAAGACTGGTGGGAGTGAGGGAGTGGGGTTCTCCATAGTGCTGGGTGGTCTTGCTGATGGTGGCATGAAGGATGTCGTCGATGCGTGGCAGGCTGTAGAGAGAGAAAGGGGGGCCATGGAGGGGAGTTGAGATACATTCGATGACGGTGCCACGGAGGAGGAGCAGTCCGCGTTGCGACATGAATGCTACGGCCTGACTGGTGGTGGCTATTGCGCTGGGTGATGTTAAGCTGTCGCGTGCCACGGCCTGATGTGCTTTCCATACGCCCGTGGCATTCATCTTCAACACCCAGATGCCTTCGTCGGTAAAGAGATAATATTGGCAGTCGCCAAACTGTCCGTCAGCGCTCCTTCGGGTGTTGGTGGCGATGGCGGTGATATTGCCTGCGATGCTGGTGTGCGACACCGCTGGCAACACAAAAGGGTTGCCGGGGAACGACGAGCGGATGTCGCCCCTGTCAGGCGTGAGCATCACACTCTCGGTGGCTTGCGTCGCCTCGAAGTCAAACTGCTCGGCTGTCTCTTCTTGCCACAGCAGATACGCGGTTGTCTCGCTGTGGTCTATGCTGTCGTGGTAGACGACACGTGCTTGTTGGAAGAGCAACGAAAGGAATGCAGGCCGTGTGTTGTTGTGTGGTTGGTTGATGCCATCGTAACAGGCAAATGAAAACCCATTGCCGGGATGGCTGTGCAGTGGGGCATTAAAGACATATTGTTGCTGACCTGTCTCTGTGGTGATTCGCACATGGATTTGGCAACGATAGGCTCCGTCGCAGGGAAACATCATCATCCCCGGGAGAGGATATTGTGTTTGTCTCCGGAATCGCACCACATGGTTTGGAGAGTCGGTTAGGAAAAGTGTCATCACGGCATCGGCCGTGATTCCCTCGGAGTGCCCCATGGTGTCGGGCAATGCCCCACAGAGTCTTCCCCCATAGTCGTTGTCCCGCGTGGGATAGTTGTAGTGGAGCCCGATGTCAAGAGGATTGTAAATCGTCCGTCTTACTGCAGCGATATGCAGTCGCCCGTCGTAAGAACAGACATGGCTTCCGCCTGCTGCCCATCGGCGGAAGTCATTGAGATTCAGTATTTCATTGTTGACTGTTGCCCTTCTGATGGCCATCTGTATCCCGAATGAATCGCGGTCGATTGTCATGCTTTTGTGGAATGTCATCTCTCCGATTCGTGCCACTGTGGCTTGTGCCGTGAGGTGTGTGAAGGAAAGGGCTGTGGGATTGTCCTCGTCGTCACTCGTAACCTGACGGCTGGCAGGATCGAGCAGGGTGGTGGGTTGTGTGAGGAAGATATCGATGCCTTGGACCAATGCCTGCACGGTGTCGTCGCTGTGTCGCATGCTGACAGTGAGCAGGTGACGGTGAAGAGGCAGTGTATATTGCATGGTTTTAGCTTCGGCATCCACTGTGAGTGTTTGTGGTACGGTGGAAGGGACGAGGGCGAAGATATTGGAATAGAGTGTCAGACTGCCATCAAAAAGTCGCAGCGCCGCAATGCCGAAAGTGATGTGTTTGTGTATGGTGTCACCCTGTTGTGCAAGTAGGGCGTCGATGGCGGTATCAATGCTTTGCAGGATTTTCTTACCATCGTTTTGTTGAAGGGCGGTGGTGGGAAGAGGAACGATGACGGTGGCATCAGTCGCTGTTGCCTGTGTCAGTGTGATGTCGTAGAGCAGATTGTCGCGGCTGATGACATGATAGGTTTCATGGTTAACGTCCCAGGGAGCGTAGAGGGTGTCTCCTTCGCGCACAAGGCATAGGATGGCGCTGACCGACGTGATGGCATTCAGACGTTCGTCGGTGGTGATGATAGGGTGGGGGACACTGGGCTCTTGTGCGTCCACCCACTCATAATGCCACTGATGATTTGCGTCTTGCCGCTCAGTGATGAGATGGGTGAAGCCGCTATGGTGGTGTGCGGTGAGCAGGGTGGTGCCTGATGCGGTGGCGGTGCAGATTTCTCGGGCAGCGATGCTGAGGGGACGCAGTACACCATCTTCGTATAGTAGGTTGATTAGGGCTGATGCGCCACTCTCTTTGTTGTCTCGGTTGTAGTCGATAAACGACAGGCCTTTCAAGGTGATTTCTTCTCGTTTCATATGTGATTTGATGGTCTCGGAATGAATGGCTTTTGCGACGGCAACACCGTCGCATACCCCTCATCTCTCACTATTGATAAACTCTTCTTGAGCGGAATCTGACTGTTTCTATATAAATGAAGGAACGGGTTGCCTCGATGCGGCGTCGATGCGCTTCAGCGGAGGCTTGTGTGGGATGGATCTGTGAGGCAATGTCGTAGCGGTCGCCACTGCCTGCCTCGCCGATAATCACGGCGTAATAAACGCTTCCAAAAAGGTTGCGGCGGATTTTGTGGAGTAATCTTTTCATATTTCAGTTATTTTATTCAAGTTTCACTTTCGCTCAATTCTTACCTATTTTTTTGTCATTTTCAATTTTTATTCTTAATTTTGTCGCGGAAATGGAGTGAAAGTGCATATTTTCTTTATAATTTCGATGCAAATATAAAGTTTCTTTATGTTGTGACATTGTCATTTTCGGAAAAAGCTCAGAGGTGAGAGAAACCCCCAGTAGCCATAAAATCATATCTCTAACCTCTAACAAACCATTAACCCCTAACCAATTATTCATAATGACAGTGACGGAAAATGTGAAAAAAGTGGTGGCATGGCTGATTAATTCGGGCTATGCTTCATCGCAACGTGAACTGGCAGTGAAGATGGGCTACCGTGAGTCGTCGTTCTCGCAAATCCTCAATGGTCATGTGCCTGTCAGCGACAAGTTTCTTGGGCGGTTGAAAAATATCGACTCGCGCATCGACATTGGTTGGATAAAGACAGGCTATGGCGAAATGCTGGGTGGCAACCAGATGGACGTTGGTCCAATAGACGATAGTGATTTGGAATATGTCACCCAAAATAACGCGGGTGCCAAATTCTACCGACGGGGCGACAAACTGTTTATGACTGTCAGACATGTTCCCTATGCTGCTTTCGGACAGTTTGCCAATGAGGCTGAGTCGCTGGAGCCTAACACTGAGGACTGGTCGGAGGAGACCTACGAGGTGGACAGAATAGCCCACGGACATTATCTGTCATTCGAAGTGAAGGGCGACTCTATGGATATTGGCACACGGCAGAGTTTTGAGGCTGGTGACCGGGTGCTCGTCCGTGAGCTGGGCCGCAGCCATTGGCGTGATAGCATCCGATTCCGCGACTATCCCTATTGGGTGGTGGTCTTCGGGTCGAGCGTGCTGCTGAAGCAGATGATTGACCAAGACCAGGAACATGGCATTCTCACATTCCATTCCCTCAACCCTTCACCGGAATATGCTGACTTCAGTCTCAGCGAGAATGAAATTCGCAGCCTCTATTACGTCATACGTAAAAAGCCTAAGGAGGTGAGCTTTTAGGTGCAACGGCAAAACCGTTGCGTACGGAGAAGGATATCTTCAATCTTCAATCTTCAATCTTCAATCTTCAATCTTCAATTTCAATTTCAATTATCAATATTAATTTTCAATCTTCAATATACATGATTATTTCAGTTGATTTCGATGGTACTGTGGTGGAACACAGATACCCCAAGATTGGGGAGGAAATACCCCATGCTACAGAAGTATTAAAAAAACTGATGGCCGAAGGTCACAAACTGGTGATGTGGACCGTCCGTGAAGGTAAACTGCTCGACGAGGCTGTGGAGTGGTGCCGTGAGCGTGGTGTGGAGTTCGCTGCTATCAACGAGACTCTCCGTGCTTCTGGTGAACACAACAACAACACACGCAAAATAGATGCTGACATCTATATCGATGATTGTAACATCGGTGGCCCCTACGACTGGGAGTCGGTGTATTACATGATTCACAATAATGCCAACTATCATACGCTGTTGCGTGAAGCCAAAAAACAAGCCATGGCAGAAGAACAGCAAAAGCCGCAGAAAAAGAAACGCTGGGGATGGTTCTGATGTGAGTTTTTGAGTTCTTGAGTTTTTAAGTTTTAGTTTTTGGGCTTGCGGCTATAGATTTTTCATAAGAATAACGTTTTTAGAGAATTCTTGCTCTTTTTACGGCATTTTTATGTACTTTTGCAGCCTGAATTGACAAATCGTTACGTAAGTACACTTTTTTCTTTACAATAACACAATGGCTCAGAATATTTTCAGAGGATTGGGCATCGCCCTTGTCACACCTTTCAATCATGATGGCAGCGTGGACTACGACTCATTGGAGCGACTGGTGGACTACCAACTCAACAATGGTGCCGATTTCTTGTGTATTCTCGCCACGACCGGTGAGACACCCTGCCTCACGACAGAAGAGAAACTGAATATCAAATCCAAGATAGTGCGTCAGGTAGCAGGTCGTGTACCTATCCTTATGGGATGTGGCGGCAACAACACCGCGGCCGTGGTACAGGAGTTGCGCGAGGGCGACTTTGCTGGCATTGACGGTGTCCTCAGTGTCTGCCCCTATTACAACAAACCATCGCAAGAGGGCCTATACCGACATTTCAAGGCTATCGCTGGAGCCACCGACCTTCCTGTGGTTCTCTATAATGTGCCGGGACGTACGGGCATCTTGATGAAAGCAGAGACGACATGCCGCCTGGCTGCTGACTGCGACAACATCGTGGCTATCAAAGAAGCCAGCGGAAGCCTGGAACTGGTGGATGAGATTATCAAGAACAAACCTGCTGACTTCGAGATTATCAGTGGTGACGATGCGCTGACCTACCCCATGGTGGCCTGTGGTGCCGTGGGTGTAATCTCTGTGATTGGTAACGCATTGCCCAAGGAGTTCTCAAGAATGATTCGTCTGGAGTTCAACAATGAGTATGCTGCTGCCAGACGCATACACCATAAGTTCACCGACCTCTACAGCTTGCTTTTCGTAGATGGCAACCCCGCTGGCGTCAAGGCTCTGCTCCATGAGATGGGCTTTATCCACAATGTGCTGCGCCTGCCGCTCGTTCCCACACGTGTGACCACGGTGCAGAAAATGAGCGAGATCCTTAAGGGATTGAAGCTTTAGACGATAGACTTTAGTTTTTTAGGAATCCTAGGAATCCTAGGAACCCTAGGAATCCTAGAGCATCTAGAATATCTAGTGCATCTAGGATATCTAGAAAAATTAATAATTCACCCCTAAAAATGGACGAGCGCCGCATTCTTCACGAGATTACTCCGCTGATGGGCAAAGATGTGCTATACATCGCTGACCGGAAGAAAAAGGAGTTTACATACCCCATCCACAACCATGAGGTATGTGAACTGAATTTTGTGGAGCATGCACCGGGCGTGCGCCGCATCGTGGGTGACAGTTGTGAGGTGATAGGCGACTACGACTTGGTGCTTATCACCAGTCCAGATCTGGAACATGTGTGGGAACAGCATGAGTGTGTGAGTGACAATATCCGCGAGATTACCGTCCAGTTTAACTTTCGTTTTGATGACGACACGATGTTTGGTCGGACACCCTTTCTTATGATGTCGCGGATGTTGAACGAGGCACGTCGAGGCCTTGCCTTTCCCATAGAGGCCATTATGAAGGTATATGGTTCGCTCGACACGTTAAGTTCGGTAAAAGAGGGGTTTTATGCAGTCATACAGTTCCTCACTATATTGTATGAACTGTCGAAATGTGATGGGGCACGGCCGTTGGCCACTTCCAGCTTTGCAAAAATTGCGGTTGATGATGACAGCCGGCGTATCCTGAAGGTAAAGAATTTCATCAGCAAGAATTTCCGTGATGAGTTGCGCCTCAACCAGTTGGCTGATGTCGCCGGAATGAGCCCGAGTGCCTTCAGCCGTTTCTTTAAATTGCACACGGGCCGCAACCTCACCGACTATATCATCGACACACGCCTTGGCTCAGCGACACGAATGCTTGTAGATACCAACCAAAGTGTCTCGGAAATATGTTTCAAATGCGGTTTCAACAACTTAAGCAATTTCAACCGCATCTTTAAGAAGAAAAAAGGGTGCAGTCCCACGGAATTCCGTGAGAATTTCCGCAAAACCCGGGTCGTGATTTGAGAATTGAGATTTCACTTAACTCGTCAACTAATTATTTCAAAAATTTCGCTAAAGGGCTGTGGATTTTCTTCAGTCCTTTTTTCATGCTTTTGGCATTGAGGCGGGCGCCTTTCAGTGATGTGTGGGTGTGGTCGCGTTTGTAGTAGGAGGATGCCTTTTCCTTGCTGCCGCATTTGCGGTCAAGATAGTCGGCGGTGATATTGTGCATATCGACAAATTCCACTCCCGTAGCCTCGACAACCTCACGGTAGAAACGTCCGTAGGTGTCGTTGCGGCGCTCAATCTTGCCATTTTCCCATTCGTTGCGTGGTGTGAGTGATACTAAGATGGGCGTACCGCCTTTTTCCCGCACGTCATCGATGAATTTCTTGAGATACCAACCAAAGGAATAGACCAGTTCATATGTGCCTTTCTCTTTCAATTGATAGACATGGCAGGTGTCTTGCGCACTGAAAATCTCACCCCGGTATTTGGGCTTCTCCAGTTCACCGAAGTCATTGTGCCCAAACTGGATGAGGACGAAGTCGCCCGGATGGATGCTGTTATAGACTTTGTCCCAGCGCCCCTCGTTCATAAAGGTACGGCAGGAGCGTCCCGCCATGGCACAGTTGGCGATGGTGATTTTTCTCTCGTCAAAGATGGTGTATGCCTGCGAGCCCCATCCCCACATGCCGTCTTCCTCTTTGTCGGCATTTTTCACCGTTGAGTCGCCTGTGATAAATACCACGGGTTTCCCATCCTCACGCTTGACATCGACCATTGGCGGTGTCACGTCATTCATCATCTCCTGTAGTGGCTTCAGCCGTGGGTCGGCACTGTAGGCAATCCCTTCAGCGGCCGAGCGGGCATTCATCTCGGCACCTAACTTACTGGTGTGTATATTGTCGCCATGAAAGATAAACTTCTTTTTCCACTCACTATAACTGTCGATTTTTTGTCCGGAAATTTCGTTTTGGTCGATGAAAGGAACTCCTTCTTCCTCGCCCACTTGTCGGAGCCATTCTGAATGTTGTTTGCGGATGACGTGTCCATGATCGTCATAGGCATTACGTGGCGTCAAAGACATGAGGATGGGATGTCCGCCAGCACGCCGAACATCATTGATATACCTGCGCATATATCCGCCATAGGTGTAGACGGTGTCCACCTCGCCCGTTTCTTGGATGGTGACAATCAGTGAGTCGTTTCCGATACCTGGAATCGAAGCCCGTGCCCGTCCGCTGTCGTAGGGGCCATTGTCATTGTGTCCGATAGAGATGATGACCCAGTCGCCGGGACGGATGGCATCGCGGATAGGCGCCCATAGCCGTTTGTAGAACGTGCGGCTGCTCATGCCTCCAAGGGCTTGGTTCTCCACGGTGATGCGGTCGGGATTGAAAAATGGTTGGAAGAAGGCTCCCCAGCCCCACTGTCCATTGTTTCCATTGCCGAGTGTGCCATTGCGCATGGTGGAGTTTCCCACGAGGAAGAACACGGGGTTGTTGCCTCGGCGTGTGCTCCCTGGCTCAGGGCGTGCCGTCTGTGCCAATGCGAGGCTGTCGCCGGTACGGTCGTCCACACCATTGACATCGGGTGGTGGCTGTGGCACGTCGGTCTGGGCATTGAGAAACTGGAATGGAAGGACCGCCAGTGTGACGGTGAAGAGAAAATGGATAATACGCATGATTGGTGATTATTTGATGGTAGGTTGTCGCGGCAAAACCGCGACATACGGAAAAAACTATTGGCCCTTTAACTCCCCTTTAACTCCTTTTTAACTCCCCATTAACTCCTCTTATTATTTATGGGCTTGTGATTTTGGGCTTTAGTTCATCGGGGGAGTCGTTAGTGAACATATCCACCCGTGGTGCAGTTTGGGTGAAGAGGTGGGAGATGGTTTCGGGCAGGATGTTGGTGGTGGGGTGGAAACTGTCTGACTGCATGTAGCGGAGGATGGAATGGCGCAGTTGACGTGCCACAAGCCGATGGTTGAGGTTGTTGCTGAGGTCGAAGGTGGTCATGATGAGGCTTCCACCGCCGACACGTGCCTCGAAGAGCATTCCTAATTTTCTCGACACATGCCAGGTGTCGATGGGCTGCACGATGGGCTGGAAATCTGTTGGGAATTCTGCGAGATTCATCACCTGTGTGCGGTTGACCAGTTCCCACCAGTTGAGGTTTTGCCAGTCGTCGGTGGGGAAGTCGGTGAATATCGGATGGTCGCTCTCAATGTAGGCACCTGTGGTATGCGGGGGGCGCATCTTAAACCAACTGGTGTTCCAGAACACGGGGAGGTAAGTATGGCGCACATCGTTGCCGTATTTGATCTTTCCACCAGCGCAGAGGAGTACCTTCCCGCCGTCTTTCAGACACTGTAGCGCTTTACTGTCGAGGGTGTCGGTGATAAGGATGCCATCAGTATTCGTGGTGAGCTGCTGGGGATAGATCCAGATGTCGTAGGTGTTTTCCCTGACGCCATTGGCATGGATGCTGATGGTGAGTGTCAGACGCATGGGGGAGTTGCCCGGGGCAATGGTCGACAGTGGCAGCACGAGTCTTGCGATATCGTGGTTTTTCCCAGTAGGGATAGAACCGCTATAGAGTGTTCCGTGGTGGTGCACCCGCTGCAGGCGATTGATGTTGCGCTGGGGGTCGTAGGCCCACTGGTTGCCATCGAGGTCGAAGGTCACATAGGGGGCTGCCATAGTGGCCATAGTATCTATCGTGTCTATAGTGATGATATCTTTTCCTGTTGCGTTGTAGATGTCGATATCGGCGCAGAGGGTGTCGGCACGGCTATAGACAAAGCGTGGCAGACGTGCTAATGGCACCAGGTCGGAGCAGAATGTCCGCCATTGTGCTGCTGGTCGTTTGTCGGCTTTCTCTTCCCAATGTACGTTGAGACGTCCCACGAGCGCAGTTCCCTGGCCGCTGTAGTCGTTGAGGCTGAGCAGTTGGAAACCGGCATAGTCGGGTGTGCGAAGGTTTCGTTCCACCTCATATTTATAGGCGAGGTCCTGTAGACGGCAACTGGCATGTAGGAATTTTTGCGCTTGGCTTTCCATTCCCCCTTGTTGCAGCAGGTCGGCGAAGATTTCGAAATTCCGTGCCTTGTATGCTCCCGTATATTGGTTTGTCTCGCTGAGGTCGGGGAAGGCACACCACTGTCCCTGCTCATGGCTAATATACGGTTCGGTGTTCTCTGGCTGGGCGTCGGTGGGTTTGAAATTGCGTGGCTGCAACACTTGGTCCAGATAGTCGTCAGTGCTCTGTGGCATAGCGCGGTCCCATTCCAGTCCACGTGCTCCACCTTTGACATGGAAGTCGCTGCCCTCGTCCCATGCCCATCCACCACCCACGCTGGCGGTGGCATAGAGGCGCGTGGGGTCATAGGCACGCATTTCCCGCGTAAAATCTTTTCCCCATGCCACCCAGTCGCCGGCGGGTTCGTTGCCACCAGCAAGCATCACAAAGGAGGGATGACAGCCATAAGTATCAATGATTCGTTTGCATTCTTCTACCAGATATTGGTCGATGGACATTCCCCGACGTAGCCGCACGCCATGGTTAGGCCATGATGGACCTTCGGGTTGCAGATAGATACCCACTTTGTCGGCGGCAGTAAAAGCCGCCTCGGGTGGGCAGTAACTATGGAAACGTATGTGATTGAGACCATATTCACGACATTTTTCCATGATACGTTCCCAAGATTCGATATCGGTGGGAGGATATCCTGTCTCGGGAAAGCAGCAGTTTTCCACTGTTCCACGGAGCCAAATCTCGTTGCCATTGAGCAGCAGATGTCGTCCCTCTGTGCGTATGTCTCGGAATCCAAAGGTAATGGGAATGCGCTCCCCTTGGTATTCCACCTCTATAGTATATAGTTCGGGCGTATGTTC
>JAFZAE010000136.1 GCA_017548385.1 Prevotella sp. | reverse complement strand
GCTTCGGCATTGAACGGGAAAGATATCTCACTGTGGGAACAAAAGGGGATGTCTTCCTCGATACCCTGATGCGCTTCGGACAAACCTATCAGGCAGAGCAGAAACAGGCGCAAATGTCGCTCTTTGGTGCCGACGCCGTGGAAATCTCTACACCGCCATTCCCAGATTACCAACCATGGAGCAAAATCGAGAAACTCAATCTGGAACGTGACCTCGTGGGTATCTATCTTTCGGCACATCCACTCGACGAATATAGCGTAATTCTAAAATTCCTTTGCAACACTCCTTGTTCACAACTCAGTGAAAAAGATGAATTGGCGAAAAAAGAAGTGGTGACATTTGGCGGGGTGGTGACATCTGTGAAGGCAAAATTCAGCAAAAATGGCAGTCCTTGCGGATTTGTTACCATTGAGGACTTCAACGGCTCTGGAGAAATCGCCCTCTTTGGTGAGGAATGGGGAAAATGGCGTGGCATGCTCGTGGAGTCGAGCACAGTATATATCACAGCCAAGTGCGTGCCGAGATTCCGTGGTGCCAACACCTACGACCTGCGTATCACCGACATCCAGTATATGAATACAGTGAAGGAGAAAAATATTAACAAACTGACCATTGTCATCAGTGAGGATAAGGTGAACAGCCAAGTGGTGACAGACTTAGCGACCATGATAGAAGCCTCTCCGGGAAATACTTCTCTCTATTTTCAAATCGTCGATCCTGAGGGAGAGGGTAACGTGCTGCTCAGAAGCAAAGGAAAGAAGGTGGAAATCAAACACATGCTCCTGCAATTTCTTGAAGGGACAGACGGTATGAGTTATTATATCAACTAAATGATTTGGCATACCTTTTGCACCTTTAAAAATACTATCCCATAAAAAATCATTAATTCATAATAAGTAATAAAATGGAAGTAACAATCACAACTGAGAATTTCGAGAGTTATAAAAATGGTGACCTGCCACTCGTTGTAGACTTGTGGGCAACATGGTGTGGACCATGTAGAGCAATTGCACCCGTCATTTCTGAATTGGCAGAAAAATATGATGGCAAAATCGTCGTCGGTAAATGCGACGTTGAGGAGAACGATGACATTGCCATAGAATTTGGCGTGAGAAACATCCCTACCATCCTGTTCTTCAAAAATGGAGAAGTGGTGGACAAAATGGTGGGCGCCGCCGCCAAGGCAAAAATTGAAGAGAAATTCCAGGCATTGCTGTAATTCCTGGGTATTTCAATTTTTTGTCAACACAGAGATACAGAGGCATAGAGTGGGATATTCCTACTCCTTATCAACAAAGAGGCACAGAGCAAATTCTACTCTGTGCCTCTGTGTTTGTATATCTCTCTGTGTCTCTAAAACTCCACTTCTCGCTTTCCGTCTTCAATTTCATGGATGTTGACCCGTACGGCATCCTCGGGGAGTAGGTCTTCTATCAACTCGGGCCATTCGATAAAGCAGAGGTCACCACTATAGAAATACTCTTCGTACCCCATGTCATAGACCTCTTCTGTCTTCTTAATACGATAGAAATCGAAATGATAGATTACTTCATCCGTCGTGGCTGTGTGGTATTCATTCACTATGGCAAAGGTGGGTGAGGTAATCACATCCTCCACGCCCAGTTCCTCGCAGATGGCCTTGATAAAGGTGGTTTTCCCAGAACCCATCTTACCATAAAAAGCGAATATCGTGTGGTCGCCCATCTGCGAGATAAACTCCTTCGCAGCCTTGCCAATACTCTCAATATTATCGATAATTATCTTCATCTTTTCTTGTCAACTTAAAAATCAATTAACTCGTCAACTTGTATCTTGTCAACTCGTCAACTCAAATAATCACCTCTTCCTCTGTGTCAATGTGACAATAGGCACAATCATTTCCTCCAATGATATACCACCATGCTGGAATGTGTCGCGATAATACGACACATAGTAATTGTAATTGTTGGGGTAGGCGAAGAAATCTGTACCTGTGGCAAATACATAACTCGTGCTTAGGTTGGGAGCGGGCAACTGTGCTTTGCGGGGATCCTTGATGACATACACATCCTTGGGATTGTAACTCAGGTTCTTACCCAGTTTATAACGCAGGTTGGTGTTGGTGTTGCGGTCACCGATAATCTTGATGGGTTTCGAGGCACGTATCGAACCGTGGTCGGTGGTGATAATCACTTTCAAATTGGTCTGAGACAGCATGCGAAACAGTTCTGCCATCACCGAATGGCGTATCCAACTGATGGTGATGCTTCGGTATGCTGACTCGTTGTTGGCGAGTTCACGCACCATCTTCGACTCTGTACGGGCATGTGACAGCATGTCAATGAAGTTGAACACGACCACGTTCAAGTCATTGACCAACAAGTTGTTGAACTGTTGCATAAAAGTGTCGGCACCCTGGGAGTCGTTGATTTTATGGTAAGAGAAGGTGTTGCGGCGGCGATAACGAGCCAACTGTGTCTCAATGAGTGGTCCTTCGTTCAGGTTCTTTCCTTCTTCCTCATCTTCATCCACCCATAGATGGGGGAACATCTTCGCTATCTGTTCTGGCATCAGACCGCTGAAGATGGCATTACGAGCATATTGAGTGGCTGTGGGTAGGATACTAAAATACAAATCCTCTTCTATGTCAAACATATCGCCAATCTCTTGTGCTAACATACGCCATTGGTCGAAACGGAAATTGTCGATGACGATGAGGAATACTTTCTCTCCTTGGTCGAGAAGTGGAAACACCTTGCTCTTGAAAATATCGGGGCTCATCAAAGGACGATTGGCTGACTTTTGCCCACTCATCCAGTTGAGATAGTTGTTGCGGATGAATTTGGCAAATGCGTTGTTGGCATCTTCCTTTTGTGTCTTGAGCATCTCCGTCATTTCGCTGTCAGCACTGCTTAACTCCAACTCCCAGTGTACCAATCGTTTATAAAGTCCTATCCAGTCATCTGGCGTCCTGCAGTCTGAAATCTGCATCGAGATGTCCATGAAATTCTGCTGATAGCCGCTCTGTGTCACCTCCGCCACAATTTCCTTGCGGTGGATGTTCTTTTTCAGTGTTGAGAGTATCTGGATGGGGTTGACGGGCTTAATCAGATAGTCGGCAATCTTGGAGCCTATGGCTTGGTCCATGATGTTTTCCTCTTCGCTCTTGGTGACCATCACGATGGGGGTCGATGGCTGCGACTCCTTGATGACCTGAAGTGTCTCTAGACCCGATAGACCTGGCATCATCTCATCAAGCAGCACAAGGTCGAATGTCTGCTGTTGGCATTGCTCTATGGCGTCGGTACCATTGCTCACCGTCGTCACATCATAGCCTTTTTTCCGCAAAAATAATATGTGGGCGGTCAGCAACTCTATTTCATCATCCACCCATAATAATTTGCCGTTGCTCATGTTTTATATTGAAAATTGAAGATTAAAGATTAAAATTGGAGATTGAATATTGAAGATTGAAAATTGGAGATTGAAGATTGAAAATTGAAGGGTCGTTAAAGGGACTTATGCCTTGTATGTGGCAGATTATCTTTTTTCTCCGTATGCGACGGTTTTGCCGTCGCAACTATCATTCATCTCAAAAACTCACCAACTCCCAAACTCACCAACTCCCAAACTCACCAACTCAAAAACTCACCAACTCAAAACTCACTTTAGAATCCATCCAATTCATAGTACTCATCGTCTAAGTCGAATTCCACGGGCTCTTTTTTCTTCTTTTTGCTTGTGGACGGTTGGATAGGAACGTCAATAAAGATGTCGTCGTCGAAGTCGATGCCTGTATCCTCCACCTCTTGCTTGGGCTGCTCTTTAGGCGTTGGCTTAACCTCCTGTTTGGGCTGCTCTTTCTTTTTCTTGTTTGTGGCAGGCGTCTTAGCATCAGATGGCGATGGCAGTTCCAACAGTTCTTGCTGTTGGTTCTTCATCTCCTTGAGAGGACTGTCGCCATTCAGCATCTGACTGTTCACCACCTTTGTGCTATTGTTGTTCTGATTGTTGTCTCTGCGCTTGGACTGAAGGATGTATTCGACATCGTTGTCTTCATTGTTGCCGGCGTTCCCATTACCTCCTGTAGGAATGGCAATGTCAATGTCAAGACCGTCGTTCCCGCCACCTGTCGATGGTACACCCGACTGGTTGTCATCGGGGATGGACAGTCCGTCGTCATCATCGTTTTGGAAGGATTGCCCACTATTGTCATCGGGGATGGACAGTCCGTCATCATCATCGTCTGGGATGTTTTGTCCACCACCACCGTTATTATCGGGGATGGAGATGCCGTCATCATCGTCTTGGAGGTTTTGTCCGCCATTGTCATCGGGGATGGACACGTCATCGTCTTCTTCTGGTGCCACAGGACGGGAAGGAGGTGTCACAGGCGTGTTGGGAGCGACGGGGATGTCTGGACTGAATGTGTCTTCATCTTCTTGTGGCACATTAGGAGCGTTGTTGCTGTCATCGGGCAGTTCGAAACCATCGTCTTCATTTCCTCCAGCCTCTGGCGTTTCATTGATCATCATGCCGTTGTCATCGTCCTCCGTGACATTATCGGTGCGACGTGTACGTGAGAGTTCAGGCTCTTTTCCTGCTCCTATATCTATCGGTTCCGAAAGCAGATTTTCATTGCTCACGCGTAAAGGTGCGAAATGCTTGACATAGAACTCGTCGTAATCGTCGTAACTATATTGCCTGCCCAATAGTTCCATGTTTTCGTTGCTGATGAGGATGCACCGTGCCTTTCGCATACGATTGACGATATTGGATTGTGCAAACACTTCTTCGGCATATTGATGTGCTTCGTCGAAGTTACGGAAACCGGAAATCTCCATCCTGTGGATACCATCGTCATCGCTGATATTGATGTCGAAATTACGCACGATGAAGGTGGTGAAGTTGAAACGGGCCATCTCGAAGAGCAACTGGTTCTCATTCAGTGAGTCGGGATGGTAGGCGATGATGAAGAGGAATTCCTTGTTGCGGTCAGCAGTGAACTGTCGGGCGTTGATGGAGTCGCTGTCGTTGAGTACCACGCTACGCCGGCTCCACACATCGCCAAGGT
Organism: Prevotella sp.; assembly: GCA_017548385.1. Lineage (GTDB taxonomy): Bacteria > Bacteroidota > Bacteroidia > Bacteroidales > Bacteroidaceae > Prevotella. Next base: position 16,353 of record JAFZAE010000136.1, on the reverse strand, counting down.
CGAACTTGCCACCATGTAGTCGCCGACCTGAGTTTACACCATTGACAATCATTCCGGCCATCTCGCTGATACGGCTGCTGGGGAAGTTTTTCACCACATAGTTCATGTCTTCCAGACAGGCATCGGGGTTTCCTTCGTTCAATCTGCTCAGTCCCCTGATAAACACAAACTTGTCGCGGTTGGCACCGAGTGGGAAACGTTTCTCCGAAATATCTGTGTTGCCATAGACTTCGTTATAACGGTCGTGGCGGAAGGCTTCGTAGGTGGCGGCATAGAGGGAGTCCTCCATATGAACTCCGAATTTGGAGTTCTCTGCATAGTAGGGGTCGGAGAGAATGGTCGTCCATTGACTCTCGGGGAATTTATCTTTCAACAAATTGATGTATTGTTCGGCTCGTTCAGTTTCTCCCTTTCGTGAGTAAAGCAGGAACAGATGATAATATACCTCGTCCATCTTTTCAAAATCTGGATAGGATGAGGTCAGTCGGTCGAATTGTTTCTTGCTGAGACGTAGATTATCAAACTTGTCTTTGAAGATAATACCTGAGTGGAACAGTCCGTCGCTGATCAATGTATGGCATTCTGCTTTCTGCTCATCAGTGAAGGGAATCTGTGCCAGATAGTATTCACGTTTGTGGGGGTCGGTTTCCACACTGTCTTTTCCTTCTCCTCCGATGGAGTCGGTCATCTCTTTTGTGCGTTCGCCGATGGAATCGTTGGCGGCAATGTCATCGTTGTTTTCATCATTTTCACTGAAGTCTCCAACAACGGTTTTGTTCACGCGCTGCCAGTTGTCAACATTTTCGCGCTTGCCCCATTGTTGTTGGAATGTGGTCTTTCCTTGTGAGATGGCTAATTGGTTGTAGAAATACCATTCACCCTTCTCTGTTTGTTGATTTTGTTGTTGGTTCTGTTGAGCTTGGTTGCGGTTGCCAACGGCACTGTTGCGGGCAGTCATCTCCTGGGCTTCCTGCTCTTGCTGGGCTTTTCGCTCTTCTTTTTCTTTTTTCTTCAATGCCTCAATCACCCGGTCGATGGCTTCGTTACGTTCTTTCTCGGGCATGTCTGCAAGTTCGAGAAGTGAGTCCTGTAGATGGATGGATTCGGTATGGGGAGCCAGTTCATCGAGTATTTTCGACCTGCGTGACAACTCCTCATAGTCCTTGCGCTCTTTGTCGAGCATACCGATAGCGGCACCATAGCATCGCTGGGCATCGCCAAATTTCTCCTTTTCCCAATAGAGGTCGCCGAGTTTCAGCAACAACACGCCCTTTTCGACACCGCTGCGGGTACTCTTCTCATTGCCTTTCTCGTAGGCACTGATGGCATTGGCCGTGTCTTTCTCAAGCAGATAGACATTTCCCATGGCATAATAGACCTGGTCGAGATAGTCCTTGTTGTTGTCGTTGGCTGCCATACGTTTCAATTTGCTGATTGTCTGCTTGGCACGTCCGGCGGCCATCACTTCGGTCATGGCGATGTGGGCGTTGAATTCCAACTCATAGGGTGGGTTTTGCTTGACGACCTTCTTGTATGCCTTGTAGGCCAGGTCTTTGTGACCCAGTTCAGCTTGCAACTGTCCCATCAGGAACCACTCACGGGCACGTTGCTTGCGGCGCATCTCATGCTTGATAACTTTCGCCAGATAGGGAATGGCCTTCTCGTATTCTCCCGTATGGATGTAGTAGTCGGCATAGGTGTAGTCCCATTCCTTCACAGCCCGCCAGTCCAGGGAGTCGCGACTCATGTTGCGGATGACGTCTTCAGCGTCGTATAGCCATTCCTCTTCGATGTAGCACTTGGCAAGCCAGGCACGTGCTTTGCCATAGATGGCTGGCTGTGTCTGGTACATACGACTCATGTAGGAGAATGTGGCGGCAGCCTCGTCGAATGCGCCTTTGTAGAACTGTGAGCGACCCATGAGCATCCAGGCTTTCCACATCATGGGGTTGTATTCGCGCCGGTTGAGCCATTCAATGTCGCGCTCGGTCTTGCGGCGACTTTTCGTCCATTCTGGACGTTTCTTGATACTATGCAACTTGATGGCTTTTTGACATTTCTCTATAGCCTTGTCGAAGTTGCCGCTGCCGAGTGTACGACTGTTTTTGTTACCTACGGTATAAAGGGGGATAATTTCGGTGTAGTTGTCTTTGTTGCCTCTTTCTTTTTCGAGCGAACCGTCGATATAGGCCAACGTGCCGTTGTAATATGTGTTGTATTTAGCAGTGAATGACTGCCACCAACGGCTCTTCGCAGTATTTTTCTGCGTAGAACAGGCAGTTGCCACTACAATTATAGTGACAAGCATCAGGGCATATATGGGTCTATATCGTAAAATCCTCATTATTATATAATAACCATCAAACACCCCGTTTTATTGCATTTCTCCAATTGAAATTTCCCTTCCACCTCCCATCTTTCTCCTCTCATATTTTGTCCCACCCTTCATCGCTCCGCTCATCTCCCTTCAGTCTCTTGTCTCCCATTTCCCCAGGGTGTCCCGTATGCTGCAATGCATTGCAGCCGGAAGACTAAAGCCTAAAGTCTAAATCCTACTCCCCTTCCATCATCACAAACACCTCGTCCTTCACTTGGTCGGGAAGGGATATTTGCCGTAAGGTCAGACTGCGTGTCCAGTCTTTCACCTCGTTGGGGCGCATGGTATATAGAATTTCACGGAAGATTTCGGCTTCTTCGTCGGTGTAATTGTCCGACCGCCGTTCACGAAAGTCATCCAACTCCTCATCATCAAAATACTCAATCTCCTTAACAGCAGCCTCCATCATACATTCTTGTTCGCATTTGTCGTTGGTACCGTTGCAGGTGGCGCAATTGTCGGCTTCCACAATTTTATCATCTTCGCCATGCCTCGACACAAGACCGAGAATGCCAGCAATGATGCCAAGAAGAGCCAGTCCCAACAAAAGAATCAAAAATCCACTCATGCTACTGTCGGTATTTTCTTACTCTAAACCTCCTGCACCTGATAGCCGGCCTTCCGAAGGTGTTCCCAGAAAGTAGGGTAGGATTTTGTCACCACTGAGGGGTTGTTGATAATCAATCCGGGGAATTTGTGGGCAGCAGGCGCAAAGGTCATCGCCATGCGATGGTCGTCGTAAGTGTCGATGACAGGATGTGGCATGGGCTCGCAGCGACTGCCGTCCCAGATAAGGTCGTTTGAAGAATTGCTCTCGACCACATATCCCAGTTTGCGCATCTCTTTCTTCAGGGCTTCTATACGGTCTGTCTCCTTGATACGGAGCGTGTCTAAACCCTTGAAATGGAAGGGGATATCGAGCAAGGCACAGGTGACAACAAAGGTTTGTGCCAGGTCGGGTTGGTAAATAAAATTATATTCTAGACGGGGTAGACTTGCAGGATGGCGACGAAGAGTGATGGTGGTGGGGATACCTTTTTCCCTACTTTCGAAATTTGTCTTTACGCCAAGGAGACTGAATAGGTAGCGCACCACAGAGTCGCCCTGTCGGGAACCGTCCATCAAGCCTGTGAGATTAACCACGGAGTCACGGTCATCGCAAAGAGAGAGCATTTCATACCAGTAGGATGCTGCACTCCAGTCGTTCTCAATGAAATAATCTACGATAGAGTAAGGGTGGGGCTCCACCACGATGGTGTCGGGGCCTGTCCAGTCTACTTCGGCTCCGAAATCGCGCATCGTACAAAGAGTCAGGTCAATATATGGCCGGGAGATGACACTCTCCTCCAGTTTCAGTTCCATACCCTGACGAAGGGCTGGTCCCGCAATCAGCAGGGCTGAGATAAATTGTGAACTGATATTCCCAGGCACTTCCAGCGTTCCTCCATCCAATTTCTTGCCGCGGATACGGAGGGGGGGATAACCTTCCTCTCCCTCATAGGAGATGTCGGCACCAAGGCGTCGAAGTGCCTCAACCAACACACCAATAGGGCGGTGGCGCATACGTTCTGTACCCGTAAGGATATGCTCGCCACTGTCGGTCACCGCAAGATAGGCTGTCATGAAGCGCATGGCAGTGCCACTGGCCATGATGTCTATCTCGTATGGCATATCACGTAGGGCGCGGACAATCACTTCTGTGTCGTCGCAGTCTGATAGGTTTTTGGGAAAACAAGTGCCGCCGCCAAGGGCGTTGATGATTAATGCACGGTTGCTGATACTTTTCGACGCCGGCAGTACCACCGTATCGTCGATGCGTTGAGGGGCTGTGATACTATATTGCATGTCTTTTCCAATCAATGATGCAAGAAATAATAATCCACATGAAAACATGTGAAAAATGAATTTCCTCGTTTCAATCACCAAAGATAATATGTTTTTCTCATCCCACAAAATTATAACTGGAAAAACTGCTTAGTTTCCCCGTTTTATTGACAGTTTTTATGATACATATTTTATTTTTGGCACTTTTTCACTGTTTTGTATCATAAAGGAAAAAAATCTATCCAAAAATTTGGAGATTCAATATAAACTCCTTAACTTTGCACCGCAAAATCGGGATTTAGCGCAGTTGGTAGCGCACACGTCTGGGGGGCGCGAGGTCGCTGGTTCGAGTCCAGTAATTCCGACTTTTGAAACAAGAAGGTGCCTGATATCAGGCACCTTTTCAATTTGTATATGAAATTTGCACAATATTGCACAACCGAAACAAGAGTCGTTCGATTGACTTTGAAAACTCCTTTCATTCAATCTTTTGTTCATCGAATAGGTCATTCTTACTATTTTTTCTTATTGAGTTGAAGGCGGTTAAATAACAAAAAACCTAGATTACACATTTGTTCCAATTATACAAACTTAAGTGCGGAAAATACATAAAAATGAGCTGTTTTAGCTAGCCTTCGTATTTCTTGAACAGTTCCATGGCTTTCGGGTGGAGGGAAACTTTATCTTGCAGAGCAAGCCTTTCTCTTAAATAATTGCATCGATTATGATGGCAAGTGTAAAAGATGAAAAAGTAAATTGTTTTTTTTGTTCAGCTCTCAATTTTTTGTAATTTTGCGGTTGAATTTAAGACATACCAATTGTCTGTAATATCTATATATTTATCATCACGAGATTTGTCGCAGACCCACTGACCAAAGGGAAGTAATTATAGAATTATGTTTTCTACAAGGCAGAATAATAACAAATAATTCTTTAATTCGCAAATTCGTGACCTACTCAAATTGGGGAAGGGACCCAAGAAAGAACTAAAAAAACAAATAATCATGAGAAGATTCATCCTTTTGACGATTTTGGCCGTCGTATCAATGACAGTCTGTGCACAAGGAGTTGAGACAATGGAAAAACGAATTATCGCACCAGACGAGATGAAGAAATTACCCGAGGGAACGATATGGGCTAGCAACCATATGGCGATGATGATAAGAGGTGAAAATGCCATTATTAAGATGCGTTGCAAAGAACATGTATTCGGAGAAGATCCATTTCAGTTGGGCTTCTACGACCAGTCCGACAGTCTGCGCCTGTTTATTAAGATATGGAACGCATATCCTTCAAAAGATGGGAAAACCGCTTCTTTTGTGGCAAATGGTTTTTCTGATGACAGCATCCCTGGTGCAAATAGAGTGAACTCGAGAATAGCAACTTATATGATACCGACGAAAGCCTTTATCGATTATGTGACAAGTCACAAAGGGAAAATCAAAGTGACGACCACGACATTAGAAGGCAAGGAATATGAAAACGTCGCGGTGATCAAAGAGGAATAATAATCACTGATACTTTGTTTCTATTCAATCACGATTCCGTCCTAGCACATAAATTCTAAAAGTCCGTAGAATAGATTGACCAGCAGCCGAGCTGGCTGCAACTACCGACACGCTCAGTTACCTAACAAGTTGAGCAAAAGTGAAAATTGAATTTAATTTCTTCCCGTTAGATTCCTTGTTTTCGAGATAATTAAGGGAAGAAACCGCCAAAGGGGAACTGCATCTTCTTTTCAACGAGTGGTTGGATGCGGGGCTGCCAGTCGCTGTCAAAGCGGTCTATATTTTTGTCAAGGAAAGACAAACGGTCGGCAAGCCACTGTTTCAGTATCTCGATTTCTTCTTCGTAACTGCTGACACGATAGGCTGCAAACATTCCAGTGGCGTCAAACGGAATTTGTCCACCACCCATTCCTGGTCCCCCCATAGGAAAACCGCCCCCAAATGGGAAACCACCACCTGGTGGGAATCCTTCTCCCATTGGCGGAAATCCTCCCTGAGGGAATTCACCCATTGGTGGGAATCCGCCGGGAAATCCTCCCTGAGGGAATTCACCCATTGGTGGAAAACCACCTCCGGGGAATCCACCTTGAAAACCTCCACCTTGGGTGTTTTGGTTTCGCATCTGTTCAAACTGTTTCTGCATCTCTTCCATCTGCTTCTGCTGTTGTGCCAATTGTTGTTTTCGCTCTTCACTTACAAGCAGTTCTGGATAAGTTTGGAAGTGGCGGTCTATGGCTTTTGCCAACGTCTGCACCTGATTATCGATATAGGTGTTGATGGCTTCGTTGCTCAGCACATTCTTCCTCAGTTCTTGATAACGTTCCTTCACCGCCTTGCGAAAAACAGGGTCTTGCAGTAGCCGCTGCCACATCGCCGGTGTGGGATTGTTGCTCGCTCCCTCAAAGCACCAGGCCTCTAAGTTGTTGGCATTGGCAAAATTGGCATTGCCATAGGCTAGGTTGTAGTCCCATACGGGGCCAGCAAAGAGTTTGCCGCCCGTGCCGTCTGCCCGCTGTTTCTCCTTGTAAAAATAGGCACTGCGCTTATAACCATCAGCGTTGAGGCTCAACTCCGTATGAATAAAATAGTCCACAAACGATGGCACATCGATATAACGGGCATACCCTTTCTCTGGGTCGGCAAAGTTATCAGACTGTATGACCTGCTCCACCGTGTCTATATAGTTCTGAATATAGGCCAGTTGTTCGGATTGCAAGTTTTTCTTTTTCGGATAGAAGCACGACCAGATGACTTCACTCGACATACTGCCCTCGCCGATACCTGGTACTTTTGAGGTGAAAGTGGCCTCGTCGTCGTCAAAGGTGTCGATGCGTAGCAAGTATCCGCCAGTTACGTCGCGTCCGATGGTGTCATTCCGGGTAAGCTTGTTGATATTCACGCGATCCTTCCCCCGCTTAATAGCTTCCGTGAGGATGTAGATGCCACGATACTCTTCGTCTATTGTCAGTTCGCACATCACCGTTCGGGACCCCCAATGCCCCATGGCACGCCACAAATGGAAAGCTAGTGGGTCACGAATCATTGAGACATCGTTGTAGGGGGCAAGAAGCACCCAGTCGCTGTGGGTAGGCATGCCCAACAGACTCACATCGAGTTCCTTGCCGTCAGCATCTCGTGTCTCCAATGTGTATTTCTTTTGGTTGAAACCTAGTGAACTGTTGCCGCGCAATTTGATGCCAATGGGACCGTCGTATCCCTCGGTTTTCATATGGGCCGGCACTTTCTTTTGCGCATTTAATGGCGATGAAGTCGTGATAGCGATGATGGGCAAGTTAGCATCGGGACCGGTGTCGCTGATGTCATTCGGGATGAGCACTCGCTGAGATTCATGGGGGTTGTTCTGAGCAGCAATAGTCATTGTTGCCAGCACCGCAAACAATAGAAGAATGGTTTTTCCCTTCATCTGATTAGATTTTCTTGCAAAGGTAATACTTTTTTTCGGTGTATCTTCACCATATTGCCTACTTTTGTGTCAAACATGCTATTATCTAGTTTTTGCTAAGTAGGTATACAAAATTAGATGACCTCCTTATATGATAGTTTTTCTAAATTTTTCTTGTTGTTTCAATAAATGATATTAAATGTTTATTTGGGGGTATTTGTAACAATTCGATAAATTAATGATACATGATTTGTGTGTGTGTAGGTAATAGTTGATATACCTTTGCAGTATAAAATGCAAAAGTTATTGTTTTAGGTTATTAGAATTAGGTTATTTTAGGTTTTTGATTAGAATGTAATTTTGTAGCAACCGCCGTGAGGCTTTGCTATGCTGCCCTCCTCAACGGAGGGTATTTTTTTTGTGTTTTTTCCCCCATTTTGACGAAATGATAATATTTTTTCACGAAATGATAAGCCACGAGGGCCTTTTCGTGCCTACCTTTGCACCGTCAAACATCAATGATATGTCCGACGTCAAATACCAAAATGCAGCCATGGAATATGCCATGTGGTATCAGGAGCATCTGCTCAGGATGGAGGATGTCATGGGTAAAAGACTGGAGACAAAAATCGAGGAATTGATTGAAAAGAAAATCCATGAATATATGGAAAAAGATAAAAATTCAAAAACTCATCTTAAATTTTATTAATTAACATTTTTATTAAACAGTTATGAAAAAGACTATTTTCAGTTTCGCCATCGCAGCTGTAGCAGCATTGATGGTATCGTGTGGAGGAAAAACAGACAACAATGGTAAGGCTGCAGATGCAGATCAGGGTTACACATTCTCTGTACAGAACAACATCACGGGTACTACTGGTACTGCCAACTGTCATATCCCTGACCTTGGGGCTCCTATGTCATTCGAGGTGTCAGGTGAGGGCGACATCCTTGACGTTACAGCTACGGTGAAAGTAAAGCATCGCGACAAGTCAGAACTTGCTGACGAACCACGTGCAACCACAGAACTATGGATTAGCGGTCGTCAGGATGATAACAAAGACACCAAGATTACCCTCACTGCTGACGAAGAGATGCAGAAGCAGATTATCGAGTGGCTCAGCAAACCAGCTGACACAGAACTCGACATCGTCTTCAAGGGAAAAGTGCCAAAGGCTGACCTTGACAAACTGAACGGCAAGGAGTGCACCAACACATTGGTTCTCTAAACCGAATCGGTCAATAATTGATATCACAGCCTCCATGTACACCGCATGGAGGCTGTTCTTTTGTTAAGAACAAAAAACTTTGCTCATAACAATTATTTCTTTACTTTTGATCTTTTTGTACGGAAGTCCTCATGGCAAGTGCTACGGCTTCTCCTACCAAGACCCAATTGGCGAGCAAATAATGACTCTTGCCTTTCCATGTGATGGTGCAACCCGCAATTTCTGCTGTTTTCAACAGTTGTTTCCGGAATTTCATATCATTAAGACTTGTAGCACAACCAATGGCGAAGGCAGTTCCGGAAGGACTGATATTCATAATAATAGGACCGCTGTCAATATCAAATTGATAAAAACTTGATTTATCATGATACTCTTTGATGCCTGTAAATGGGTATTTCTTCTTGAAATACTTTTTGAGACATTCGTATTGTTTTTTTGCAAACTCTTTATCCACAAGAGATAGGTAGTAACAATTTAATGAAGAATATGATCCTTTTACAGGAATAATTATCTCTGCACCATTCACGTTCTCTTCCAAAAACGATGCCAACAAACCCGTTTCATGGTCTATCCATTCAGTTTTTGCCCTATGTATCCATTTGTCAACAGCTGCCTTATATTTCCCTTCATTGAGGCTGGCGTAGTCGTAAAGGGCGACAATAGACACCAACATGTCTGGAATGTAGATGTTTTCATACGGATATGTCGGTAGATTCAAGGATGGGCTTTGTAGCATCCTGCGATGCATGGCTTCACAAATGGGATGATAAACCATGTCGTACTTGTCTCCACCGCCAATCTGTTTGTATCTTCCTATTATCCAGGCAAGATGACTCAGGTATGACATATGACTCTTGTTACCACTCAGACTTGTAAGAGGATCTTCATGCCAGCGTACTTTATCGTATTCCCTTATTTTGGGTGATAATACTATATCAATAATCTTCTCGATGTTGCTTATTGCCATGTCTCTTCTCTTTGGATAGAGCGTGGCGATATTAGCCAAGGCAATTGAGGTCATGGAACAAGAATATAAAGCCCATTCCCCTTGGAATTGAGACCCAATACTACGGGGCATTTCATTGAAGAGTTGTTCTGGTTCTGTCACAACTTTCGAAATCAGATAATTTGCTCGCCGGATGATTTCTTTCTCCTCTTTTTTAAGCCTTCCTTGTCCGTAAGTGGCACTCAGAACCCATATCACTTTTATAATTATGGGGCAAAGTATGATACCAATTAATATTGCCATATTCAATTGCTTTTAAATGATGTAAGATTTTTGTTGTATAGTGCTCTGCGGTTTTTTACCGATAACGGAAATGTTTCCTCTTTTTCAGATATTGATAATCCTTTTCATGTTTGTATGCCTCCTGTTCAAAACGAATATGGTAGTATGCTGCTGTCCAGTTTTGATATCTCAGATACAGGATGAACCACTCTATGCCATACCAGATGAAAAAGGGAATGTAAAGCAGTTCTTTTTGTTGAGCCGCATGAATCAGTTCGTGATTCAATTCTTTTGTGTCCAAAGGCCTAATAGAGAAAACAAAGCCAAACAAGCAGATGGCCAGATAGTTACCGCCAAACGGATGCTTTTTAACCAAATATACTTTATGTCGCTTCCTTCCTTTCATCGAACAATGTCATTCGTATCACGTAATCCAACTAATGAATAAATATGACTGTGCCACTTTCCGAAGAACGAAGACGGCGTAAACGTACAGATGTCTTTGGAGCATATATATCCAGTGAATCTATAGATGCGGACCATTTGATGTCATAAGGATCATCAATATCTATATCATAAGGCTTGCCGTATATACTATATAAGTAGTTGATGACTTTCTTCATTTGAGGCTCCTCTGGCTGTACGGATGTAATCAAAACGATGGAATAATCCATCAGATTGTTGCGTATCGGAAATTTGGAGTATTCTCATTTTAATTAGGAAAGCGAACTTATTACCTCAAAACCGAATGAAACAAGAACTTTAAAACACGATTCTGTTGCTGTTGTTATTCTCTGTCTCGGCGATAGGTATGCTGCTTATCTCATCGCCACCGGAGATGTGGCAGATATGCTCAAGGGATTTGCGTGAACGGTGTGCGGTTGGCGTACCTTCCACTGCCAAGATGATGTCCTCGTTGTCGAGATCTTCCTGTTTGAAAATATAAAAATTCGGACGAGGCTTGAAGGTCGTGGACGCGTTCTTCCCATAATAATCCTCACGGCGTTTCACCTGCTTCTGAATGCGCTCTTCCTCTTCTGCCATGCGGGCGGAGTCAACTTGTGCATGAGCATCCAAATGTGTGTTCATATAGTCAACATGTTCGATGCCGAAGCCTGTGGCAAGTATGGTTACTTTCACTTTCTTGCCCATCTCAGGATTAATGGCGAGTCCCCATTTGATTTTGTAGTTGTTGCCGAATTTGGCCATGAAGTTATGGACATCGTTCATTTCTTCCATCATCAGTCCTTCGGTATCCTCGTCCTCGGCGAATGAGATGTTCAGCAAGATTTTCTTGGACTTGAACACATCGTTGTTGTTGAGCAGAGGTGAGTTGAGGGCATCTTGGATAGCCTTCTGCACACGTCCTTCACCTTCACCGTAACCAGTACTCATGATGGCAACACCACCGTCTTTGAGAACGGTGCGCACATCATTGAAGTCGAGGTTGATAAGGCCGTGGACGGTGATGATCTCGGTGATGCTGCGGACAGCAATGTTCAAGGTGTCATCGGCCTTGGCGAATGCATTGAGCACGGAAACGTCATTGTAGATTTGACGGAGACGCTCATTGTTGATAACGAGCAGGGCATCCACATACTTCGCCATTTCCTCAACACCATCGAGGGCCTGGTCAATCTTGATGGGACCTTCAAACTGGAAGGGGATGGTGACGATGCCTACGGTAAGGATGCCAAGTTCTTTGGACACGCGTGCAATGACGGGAGCGGCGCCGGTTCCTGTTCCACCACCCATGCCGGCGGTGATGAACGACATCTTCGTGCCATCACTGAGCATTCGTCGGATGTCATCTTCGCTTTCTTCGGCAGCCTTGCGCGCAACTTCAGGTACACCACCAGCCCCGAGTCCTTCGCCCAACTGAAGGTGGACGGGTACGGGGGAGTTCTTGAGGGCTTGGCTGTCGGTGTTGCAGTTCACGAATGTCACATCTTTAATGCTCTCACGATACATGTGGTTGACTGCGTTACCGCCGCCACCGCCTACACCGATGACTTTGATGATGCTGTTTTCTTTGGAAAGTCCTTCGAAATCGAGGAGATCGTCCTTGTTGGTATAATTATAGTTTGACATATCTATTGTTGTTTTGTGGTGAATGAATGGGGGATTGATTAATGGTTGGTGTAATCTTCGTTTTCTGCGGAGATGATTCTTGTGGCAAAATCCTGAACAAATTTAATTCCGCGAGAGAACCATCCACCTTTGGGCGGGTCTTTGGGTTCTTCTTGAATGACTTTTTTATCTTGGATGCGTTTCTCGTCACGGATGCGTTTCTCTTCGGGAGATTCCACCCTGCCACCATCGTCAAGTGTGTTGATTTTTTTTGTTGGGACGTCCACCACTGTACTGTTTGTACGTCTGTCGATGTCAAAGAGGTCTGGGGTTGGCTTGATGACCGAACCGGCACAGTTGATATCGCCTTTGGCAAGCAGTCCCAGTGCGGTGCACATCGTGCCGTCATTGGCATTGATATCCTTGTCGGTGGAGAACACCTTCGTGTTTACTGTGCCTGCGATACGGATTTTATGTATGTCGGTGATGGCAGTGAACGCTTTTTTGATTTCTTTCATCTTCGAACCGCCTCCGGTGAGGATGATGCCGCCCATGAGCTTGTCTTTATACTCCAGCGGAACCTGACCAAGCCATACATTATGGATGATTTCATTGACACGGGATTCCACCAGTTCGTTGAACGCCTTTGCTGACACAGAGCGCTCAGCATTGACGGGCAGGGTCTCTTCGGTCTCGATTTCTGTGTCTTCAATGAAAGCAGTGCCATACTTGACTTTCATTTCCTCTGCCTCGTTCTCCTCCATCTGCAATGAGGTGATGTCTTTGGTGATGCTGTTGCCGCCGATGGGTATCACCGCCAGGTGTCGGAGGATCTTCTTGTAATAGACAGAGACGGTGGTAGTGTCGGCGCCCAGGTCGACGAGCAGACAACCGCAGCGTCTCTCATCATCGGTGAGCACGCTGTGGGCCAGGGCGATGGGGGCGATATACATCTCGGCAATCATGATATTGGCTTTCTCAAAGCATTTGTTCAAACTGCGGTAGAACGCCTTGCGGCAAACGATGTTGAGAAAGTTACCCTCGATCTTGTCGCTCTGGACGCCCACGGGCTCAATTTGATACAGTGTGCCCACCTTAAATTCTTGGGTGGCTGCATCCAGTATTTCAAGGTCGGGATACTGGGTGCAGCGGTTGTTGTCCATCAGTTCGTTGACGATGTCTGTCGAGATAATGGTGCCTTCAGGGAGTGTTTTCACGCTGCTGTTGCGGATGCTACGGATGGACTGTCCGCCGACGCCCACATACACTTGTGAAATTTCAGATTTGAGAAGTGATTTCATCTTCTTGATGATGTTGACCAGACACGCGCTGGTCTTGTCGATGTTGTAAACCACGCCCTTGCGAATGCATGAGGTGGCGTCCTCTTTCACGACGGCGAGCACCTGAAGGCTCCCGTCCATGTTCTTCCTGCCTGCGATTCCGGTAATCTTGGAAGAACCCAGTTCAATTGCTACAATAAATTCCTTTGCTGCCATAATAGGTGTACGTTAAAATAAAGATGGTGTTCTTAAATAATTCCTTTGAGGATGGCTTGCATTTTTTCTTTAGATGTACTTCAATAAGTAGATACGTATATATACAATGATTCTATGTGACGATAATATCGCCAATAGTCCAATTACCAAGTCATGATAGTTGACGAGGTATTATTTCAAACAATTATTTATCTATTGTTTTGGCCGATTTAGAGAAGATGAGATAGTGGGGAAACAGGTTTCAGGTGTTATCCATCATTCTTTCAATTTGAAAACATAGGTACAATCAATTATTCTCTGCAAAGATACAATGTTTTGTGGAAAAAACAAAAAGGATGAATACATTTTAAGATTTTTTTAAGGTAGGTTCAATAAGTGGTAATTGCCACTATTCTGTTCACCACGTTGGCCTTAGCTTTTTCCTCCCTTTTTTAGAGTGCCTTGGCACTTTTTGCCTTTTCTTTTTCTTGTTTTTTCCTTTATTTTATCAAGCAAAGCGTTTTTTTATGGTGAGTTTGTGAGTTGACGTTGTGTTTATTCACTTGCGAAACATGAGTTGTTTTTATTTGTTGGATTTGTACAGATTTGTACGATTTCTGCATCGAAAGGTGCACTCCTATGTACAATTATCTTGAGGGTGCTGACATTCAATGTGGGGACATTCCCCGTGTGTGTCCGAAATGCAGCATTGTACTCGACCCTTAAGTATGTTTGTTCTCCAGGATATGTGATGCCAATCCATCGGCCGACTGTATCAGCGTGACCAGAGGGCAAATGTTCTTCGCCTTGTTGATATTGCCAAGGATGTCGTGCGACTGGAATGGCAGGTCCCAGGCGCTCATATGCCAGCGAATGGCCAGCATCTCGTCATTGGTCAGTTTCAATCCGTTCTGAAGCAACAGGATGACCGATTTCTCACCATGTCCGAAAGGATGGCTGCCATAATCCACTATGTATGGAGGAACCTTACTTGCCTGTCCAATCATTTTTGCCATCTTTGATATTCCAACGGACGTCGGTTTGTAGATATCGGCTTTACAAGTGTCGTGGAGTAGGGAGGCAATAATGACACTGTCAACAGAAAGTCTGTCCATCAGACTTTCGTCCATTTTTATCATCACCTCACGTATCTCCAATGCCACATCACAAACGTTGAGCGAGTGCTCCACCAATCCTCCTTCATAATTGAGGTGGAACCGTGTACTGGCAGGAGCCTTGAAGAAACCAAGTCCCTCCAATAATGTCAATATCTCTTCAATTCCTTCACGCTTTGTCGAACGTAAACGCTGATAAAACTCTTCTTTCTTGTCTTTGTAAGTGTTGTTCATATTGTTTCTTGTTTTATTGCCGATTTGGGCTTTGTGTTTTGCGGTGCAAAGATAAAAACAGCTAGCGAACGGTATGTTCGCATAATGTAAAAATATTACACTTTCGCATGTGGAAATTCGCTTTTTCCCCCGAACCCATTTGGGGGTTAATATGGGTAGCCTGCCATTTCAATGGCTGGTAGCTATGAGAAAACGTAAGGTGTGCCTTTAGGTACGCGATATACGTCACATCCACTCCCCAAATCCTCAGAAGCATAGGTTGAGTATGTACCTTGCTTTCTCGTGTCCTTTTTCAGCAGCCTTTTTTAACCATTTCTCTGCTTCGGTGTCATCTTGTTCTACCCCACGTCCTTCATAGTAACATAGGCCCAGTTCGTATTGCGATTGTGTGTCCCCTTGCTCTGCCGCCATTCTAAACCATTTTGCCGCTTCCGCATCGTCCTGTTCGACACCTTCGTCCTTTTTATAGTAGAGACCCAGTTCATATTGTGCCTGGATTTTTCCTTGCTCTGCCACTTTCCTCGTCCATTTTGCCGCTTCTACATCATCCTGTTTTACACCTTGGCCTTTCTTATAGCAACAGGCAACACACTTCATACCGTCAATATGTCCTTGTTCGGCAGACATAAAATGGTATTTAAAAGCGAGGTCATAGCTTTGCTGAACATCCAATCCTATACAATAGCGTAATCCCAAGAATCGTTGCGCTTTAACATGTCCATGTTCAGCGGCTTTTGTAAACCATTTCACAGCTTCCTCCTTGTCCTTGTCGACACCATTGCCATGTAAATAGCAACAGCCGAGATTGTATTGTGCTTCTATATCTCCTTCCTCTGCCGCCTTCTTGTATGCATCGACAGCATCTATTTCATTACCGGAAATAGCAACATCTCCTTCCGTCCTTTTCATCTCATTCCTTATGCCTTTCTCGTTTTTCATGATTCTTTTCCGTTCTAATTAATCAAAATTAGATTTAGAAGTTCAGCTCAAAAGATAATCCACCAATCATAGTGAACTAAAGTGTTATTTCGCTCTTCTCCGAATTCTAAAGATGTGCCTATTTCCTTTACACCTTTTTTTACATTCCCCCACCAAAGGTGCCGTGAGGTGCATTACCGCTCATCCCTGTGGCGTTTCCAATCTTGTCTTTTTCAACCAAGGAGACCAGTTTTTTCTTGGCGTACTTGTGCATGAAGATGCAGAAAACAATCAAGACGAGCATGCAAATGGCGGCCGTTGTCTCGCTAAATGAGGAGGAGAAGGCAAGCGTGTCGTAAATGCCATGTGCCACAACAGGTACCCACAGGATTCTATATTTCGCACGCTTGGAGCTGTCTGTGAAATGGTAGACAGAATAGAAATAGCCCATCATCACTGCAAAAGCATAATG
>JAFZAE010000015.1 GCA_017548385.1 Prevotella sp. | reverse complement strand
CCCCTTCATAACTCCCTAACATAACTCCCTAACATAACTCCCTAACATAACTCCTCATCATAACTCCCTAATTTGTCGAGCGATAGCGAAACATGAACAAGATGACAACAGACAGAAAACTCAAATTTGCGATATTTGGAAATGTATATCAGGCTAAAAAATCTGCCTCTATACAGAAAATCCTCTCCATTCTTAATGAACGGAGTGCTGAGGTCATTTTCGACAAGGAATTCTATGAGTTTCTCGTCAACAGCCAGCGACTCAGTGTCAAGGCAGATGGTGTCTTTGATAATGATGATTTCGATGCCGACATCGTGATTTCCATGGGGGGAGATGGTACTTTCCTCAAGGCTGCAAGCCATGTGGGAGCAAAAGACATCCCTGTCATGGGCGTTAACATGGGTCGGCTGGGATTCCTGGCCGATGTCAGTCCGGCAGGCATCGAACGTGCTATCGACTCCATCTATAAGAATAATTTCAAGGTTGAACGACATACGGTGATCGGGGTGAAAAGTCAGAATGGACAAATCACAGAATATTCGTATGCACTGAATGATATCGCCGTACTCAAACGCGACGATGCCTCGATGATTAGCATCAGGGCATGTGTCGATGGAGAATATGTGGTCACCTATCGTGCAGATGGCCTCATTGTTTCCACACCGACGGGGAGCACAGCCTATTCACTCTCCAACGGAGGCCCTATCGTGGCACCACAGGCCGGCGTGCTTTGCCTGACTCCCGTGGCACCCCATAGCCTGAATGTGCGACCTATCGTCGTACCCGACACTGCGGAAATCACCATAAAAGTGGAGAGCCGTAACCATAATTTCCTTGTGGCTGTCGACGGCCGTTCCGCACGGTGTGATGAGGGACAGACACTTACCATCTGTCGCGCTCCTTACGACATCAAGATTATCAAGCGACATGGCCAGAAATATTTCCATACATTACACGAAAAGATGATGTGGGGAGCAGATACAAGATGATAGTTGACAAGTAACAAGTTGACAAGATACAAGTTGTTTGATGATTGGCACAATATCACCTTATGACAAAAAATAGTATCAACTCGTCCACTTAAAAAGTATCAACTTGTCCACTCGTCAACTTAAAAAAAGTATCAACTCGTCCACTCGTCCACTCGTCCACTTGTCAACTTAAAAAAGTATTAACTTGTCCACTTGTCCACTCGTCCACTTGTCAACTTAAAAAAGTATTAACTTGTCCACTCGTCAACTTGTCAACTTAAAAAAGTATTAACTTGTCCACTCGTCAACTTGTCAACTTGTCAACTTAAAAAAACATGTTCAAGAAATTAAAAGAATATTTTTCCGCCTCTGAAAACAAGTACACCATTCCACAAATGACCAAATGGTTGTGGGAGATATGGAAGGGTAACCGTTTTCAGGCTATCCTCAATGCACTCATCGGACTTCTCGAGGTGGTGGTGAGTCTTTGTGCTGTGTGGGCCATCCAGAATGCCATCGACATCGCCTCGCACGTCAAAACGGGGTCTATATACTGGGCAGTAGGACTTATGGGACTGTTGGTACTCACCAATTTCGGTTTGGGCATCTCCTCCGTGTGGATTAGGAATATTCTTGGTATCAAGGCACAAAACCGAATGCAGCAGCGGATGCTCGACCGTATCTTGCGCTCGGAATGGCATAGCAAGGAAAAACGACATAGTGGCGATGTCATCAACCGACTGGAGATGGATGTCAACCACGTCATCAATTTCCTCACAGAGGTAATACCCAACTCTGTCTCTACCTTAGCGCTCTTCATCGGTGCGTTTATCTACCTCTATTCCATGGACAAAGTGCTTTCTTTGGTCATCGTTGTCATGATTCCGGCGGTGGCTGTCTTAAGCCGTTTCTATGTCAGGAAAATGAGGCAACTCTCCAGGGAGGTGCGACAGTCGGATTCCAAGGTGCAGAGTGTGCTCACGGAGACCATACAAAACCGTATGCTTATCAAAATCATGGAGAGCGACAGTGCCATGGTCGACAAACTGGAAAGCACACAGAGCGAACTGAGACAGAAGGTGGTCAAGCGTACGTTCTTCTCGGTGATAGCCAACTTTATTCTGAACTTCGGGTTCTCATTGGGGTATCTCATTGCGTTCCTCTGGAGTGCCATCCGTCTGTCACATGGTACCTTGACCTTCGGAGGTATGACGGCTTTCCTGCAGTTGGTCAACCGTGTTCAGGGACCTGCAAAAAACCTTACAAGGTTGGTGCCGCAGTTCGTATCGGTTTTCACTGCTGCTGAACGTCTGATGGAACTCGAGGAAAACCCACTTGAGGAACAAGGAAAACCTATTTATGTTGACGCTCCTTGTGGTGTGCGACTTAATAATATCACATACGCATACGAGGACACTGAGGTCAACGTCATCGAAAACCTCTCCTTCGATTTCAAGGCGGGCAGTTGTACGGCTATCCTCGGTGAGACCGGTGCGGGAAAAACCACTTTGGTGAGGATGATTTTGGCACTGATGAAACCACAGAAGGGAACAGTGGAAATCTATAACGCACATACCTCAAAGGAACTTACCCCACGTATGCGCTGCAATTTTGTATATGTACCACAAGGCAACACACTCCTCAGCGGAACAATACGCGACAATTTGCGACTTGGCAAACTTGATGCCACCGACGAGGAGATGGAGGAAGCCTTGCAGATTAGTTGTGCTGACTTCGTGATGAAACTCCCCGAGGGACTCGACACAGAGTGCTCAGAGTCGGGTGGGGGACTGAGCGAGGGACAGGCGCAGCGTATCGCCATCGCAAGGGCACTGCTGCGCGACAGGTCCATCATGTTGTTCGATGAGGCCACCAGCGCACTCGACCCGGACACAGAGCGGCAGTTGCTTCAGAACATCCTTTCCAAGCACAACCGCACTATCATTTTCATCACCCACCGTCCCGCCGTCATCGACTATTGCGACCAGACACTCAGGGTGGAGAAAATCTAGTGTATAAAATTAGTTGACGAGTTGATTAGTAGACGAGTAGACAAGTTGATACTTTTTAAGTAGACAAGTTGACGAGTAGACAAGTTAACAAGTTAATACCTTTTAGTGACGAGTTAACGTAGGGGTGATGCCATAGGCATCAAATAGGGGTAGCCAGCCGTTTCAACGGCTGGAATGGAACCACCTAGAGGACACTCCTAAACTCCCTAAAATGGTATTGGCCCTTTAACTCCCCCTCATAACTCCCATTTATAACTCCTCAACATAACTCCTCAACATAACTCCTTATTCACATAGGTTCCACTCGGCTTCCACTTCTTCGCCTTCATCGGTCACGGTGAGGTCATACACCACTTCGATCGTGTCGTTGAGATGGCCGCGGAGTTCACCATTGTAGTTGTCGCCGGAGGTGTTGTTCAGGAAGATGGTGTCAACTGTGAACACACGTCCACTGTCCAATTGTTCGGCTGTCACATTGTCAATAATGGTCTTTTGTAGTTTTTCCACCGAAACTTCTTTTTTCTGCAGTTTCTGACATCCTCCTAAAAATACCAGTGCCATCAGGGCACAAGCTACCAAAAGTATATTCTTGCTTTTCATCATAGTTTGGATAGATTAGTTTGATAATTGCCACAAAAGTAAACAATAATCTCATATCTTCCAAGCAATCATCTCAAAAGATGTAAAAATAGAGACGTCACTATGTGGCGCCTCTATAAATAGCTTACTTGAAAAGTCTCAACTTGTCAACTTTAAGATAATCACTTCACCACAATCTTCCGACCGTTCTTCACGTAGATGCCACGCTGGGGAGTACCCTCAACCTTTACACCTTGCAGGGTGTAGATGGCGTTGTCGGCAGGAGCCTGAACTTTGGTGTTGCTGATGCCATCAATGTAGAAGTTGCCGGAGTTGGAATATTCATAAGGATCCAGTTCACGCACGTAGTGGGCCACCGAACGATAGGGCAGGCCTGTGCGCTTCTGGCAGGTGGTGGAGGTGGCTTTGCCACTTTTCACGCTGACAGAGTATGCCTTTTGGCTATCAGAACTGGTGCTAGTCCAATAGTAGGAGGCCGTACCATCGGCAGGTGTCTTGCCATCATAGCAACTGCCGGCATAGGGCAGGAAGATGGTCTTGCCGTTTTTCTTGCTGGTGAAGAGGACACCTTTCACACCAGATACGGTTGTCTCTGTCATCGTACAGTTGTTGATAAGTTCTGTGAAGTCGGCCTTGGTGGGAACGCCCGCATTATACAGACTGTTGTCGTATGACAAATTATTATGAACATTTACACCATAACCAAAATTTTGATTCCCATTCCAATAACCGAAGTTATAATTCTGCAGATTGCTGACATCCTGGCTGTAATTTGCCCAGGTGTAGTCCGACTTGGAGTCAATCTCGGACCACGCGTAGTACTTGCCATGGTATTCCGGATGCATGGAGCCGACATTGTATAAATTCCACATCGTCTTGCTTGGCAGACCAAGGTCGATGAAATCCGTGACAGCCCATGGTAGGGCATCTAATAAATCTAGGAATACTCCACCTTTGAATTTAAGGTAATAGTCATTATAAGGGGTTATTCCAAGCTCACTTTCTGACAAACCGATAGGATAGACGAGGTAGCAGCCCTCGGGAACTCTATAACATGCATTATTATTCCAGTATTTGGCAGTGACGTTGATGTCAATCTCGTTCAGCTCATTGCAGTAAGAGAGCATAGAACTTGTATTAATTCCTGACCTGAAATCTAAGGTCGAGAGATCGACGCGGGATAGTTTTCCACAGTAACTAAACATGTTCTCCATGTTTGTGACTTTTCGTATGTCGAAACTTCTGACATTAAGATCCGTCAGATTGGCGCAGTTATGAATCATATAACTCATGTTTGTCACGTTGCTGGTATTAAAGTTGCTAAGGTTGAGACTTGTGAGACCAACACATTGTGAGAACATATATTGCATATCGGTTACCTTGGATGTGTCGAAATTGCTTACGTCGATAGATTTCAACTTGAAGCAGTTAGCGAACATGCCACTCATGTTGGTCACCTCAGAAGTATTGAGATAATTGAGTCCGGTGATTGTTGCTAAATTCGACATACTAAAGAACCAATGATAACATGAGGTGGGTCGTGCATTGGCAAAACTGCTGTTGAAGACCACTTTTGTGATTTTATCTGTATTTTCCATCGTTGAGGGTGTGCCAAGCCATCCAGGGTTATTGGTTCCCGTGTTCAGGGCATACTTTGTGCCTGAGCGTGAGTCTTTCTGGTCATCGTAGTAGAAGGTGAGGGTCTTCTTGTCGGATGATAGCACGGCGTATGGCTCTGTCGTAGTGGGCGTTGGAGTAGAACCACCATCCACGTATGCGACGGGGCGGATTGGCAGTCCTGTGCGGTACTGGCACTGCGTCATCGTGGCTGCCCCTGAGGCGAGTTTCACTGCCCATGCTTTCTTGCTGTCACTGGTGTAGTCCGTACTGGTCCAGTAGTAGGTTACGGTTCCGTCCGACGGCTTCTTGGCATCATAGTAGCTTCCGGCGTAGGGTAGGAAGATGTTCTTGCCGTTCTTTCCAGTGAATTTGACACCCTTGACGCCGTTGATGGTGGCTGCCGCCTTTGTCGTGTTGTCGAGCAGCTCCTGGAAGTCGGCCTTGCTCGGCATGCGACTGTAATAGGTCTTGTTGTTTTGGTTGAAGCGTGTGTCGCTGTAGGCGGGATCCACGCAGATTGCTTCCGTATCTATCCATGCTCCTCCGCCGTTATCCGCTGTAGCTCCTGAGACTACGTCAACCTCACTTCCACCGATGTCGTCTGCATCAATGTAGGAGTATTCGTGAAGGCCTGAGCTGTACGTGTCGTAATATTTGTAGTTGTCCCATGTGTAGGTGCTCTTGGTCTGCGTCTCGCCCCATGCGTAGTAGTTGCCGTATTTTTCCTGACTGGATGCTCCCACGTTGGCACTGGCCCAGAGCTTGCCGCTGGGCAGTCCGAGGTCGACGAAGGCATCTGTGGTTGGTGTCGGGTCAGTGCCGCCGGCCTTGGCCTCAACGGCACGGATGGCTACACCGGTCCTGCGGTTGAGGTTGGTGACGGTGGTTGCCGTCCCGCTCTTCACGTATCCCGCCTGTGCCTTGGACACATCGCTGCTGACGTTGTTGGCCGTCCAGTAGTATCCGTATGAGCCGCTGCCGTAGTTCTTGCCGTCGTAGCTGCATCCTGAGAATGGCAGGAAGATGGTCTTGCCCGACGGGCCCTTGACGTTGTAGCCCTTCACGCTGTTGACGGTTGCAGCCGTCCACGTGCACTTGGTGATGAGCTCGTTCCACTGTGCGGCAGTGGGCAGGCAGTAACTGGTGTTGTATGCGTATGCGCGGTCGTAGGTCTTGTTCTTGCTGATGTCGCTTCCGATGTTCTTGCACGATGCCGCTGTTCCGGAGCAGTGCGTGTAGGTAGCCCATGAGTACTTGCTCTTGGTGGCAGTCTCACCCCATGCGTAGTAGCCGCCCTGTCCGCTGGACGCGGTGGCGTCGATGTTCATGTTCGCCCACTTGACGCTGAGTCCGAGGTCCACGAGCTGCATGGTCTCGGTGGGTGTCGGGTCAGTGCCGCCGCTGCTGCTCTTCACAGCACGGATGGGAAGTCCCGTGCGGCGCTGGCAGGTCTTGTTGCCGTCGGCCGTCGCTCCGGTTCCAATCTTGATGTACAACGCGATGGCCTTCGTCTTGTCGCCGTTGTAGACGTCTCTTGTGCCTATCCAATAGTATGTCTCGCTGTTCTTGCCCGCTGTGGTGGAGTCATACTTGTATCCCGGTATGGGGAAGAAGATGCTGTTGCCGTTGGGGCCCACGAACTGCATTCCCTTCACATTGTTGACGGTCTTCAGCTTGAGGGTGCACTCGGTGACGAGCTCGTGCATCTGTTCCATGGACGGCATCTGCCAGTCGCTGCCCCAGAGTGCGCGTGCCGCGTCGTAGGATGTGCCGCAGATGTTCCTTCCCAGGTCCTGGACGGTGGCGGATGTGCCTGAGCAGTACTTGTAGTTGGACCAGCTGTAGGTCGACTTGGTGGTGGTCTCACCCCATGCGTAGTAGTTGCCGAAGCCCTCCGCGCTGGAGGCTCCGAGGTTTGTCTTTGCCCAAAGCGTCTTGCTGGTGAGTCCCAGGTCGACATACTCATGGGTGGCTGCCATCAGCGCCATCGGCGCCAACAGTGCCAGAATCCAAAATGATAGTCTTTTCATGATTTAAAATGTTTGGGTTAGTTTTTGAGTTTATAAGTTTATGAGTTTTTGAGTTTATAAGTTTATGAGTTCTTAAGTTTATGAGTTCTTAAGTTTGAGGTGAGAGGTAAGAGGTGATTTTAATTAGGAGTTTGGAGTTAGGAATTGCTATTAACTTGTCAACTCGTCAACTAAAGAGTAGCATTTGGCCCTTTAACTCCCTCTCATAACTACCATTTATAACTCCTCCTCATAACTCCCCTTATTTTCAATAGCATTGTCCCAACTTTACTCGTCAACTAAGAAATAACAATAAATGACTGTAGTTTTTTCGGTAAATATTTAGGTGAATGTGTTTTGGGTACAAATATAGTAAAAATGATTAAAAATACCCTCCTCGTTTTGTTAAAATATGTCAACGGATTTGTCTAAAAATAGAACACACTTTTTTATCCTTTTTGAGAGTGGGTCTATGACAATTCTCGTGATGACATCTGAGCAGCCGTGCAGGCTGCTCTTTTCATATTCATTCGTGAAATTTATGTTCGGTTCTGTTTAACATATAATTACTCATATAATTGACCATGGCAGCCTTTCGGCTGTTTAAATGTCACGAATTAGAGAGACTTGTCGAAGACCCACGAGGAACGCAGTAATTAAAGAATTATTTAAGTATTTTTGCTGCAGAAAAAGAAATTCTAAAATTTTAAAATTCGTGACAATTACCTCCATTTGGTTCATCTTAACTCCTCTGTATAACTCCCATACATAACTCCAGATAATTGAGTTAACTAAGTAACAACTTGTCAACTTGTCAACTCGTTAACTTGTCAACTAATAAAATCAACATCTGCTGAAATCGGGGAAAACATTTGGATAAGTCGGGGATAATGTCTATTTTTGCACATTATTTATTCCATCAGCAATTCATGAGAAAGTTTTTTGTTCTGATTTTCAGCACCTTATTGCTTGCAGTAGGGGTGCATTCGGCGTATGCCGACGGTAAGTTCGTTGGTGGAGATATCTCATTGCTCCCCTCGTATGTAGACCATGGTGCCACCTATTTCGATGTGGATGGCAACCCCATCGCACAGCCTTTACAGTATTTTGGTGAGCAGGGGATGAATGCCATGCGCGTGAGACTCTTTGTCAATCCCGAGAATGCCCCCGCTGACCACAAAGGACAAGGCGTGTGTCAGGATCTGGAATATGTCAAGGCATTGGGTAAGCAGATTAAGGATGCTGGCATGGCATTTATGCTCGATTTCCATTATTCCGACACTTGGGCCGACCCAGCCAAACAATGGACACCGAAGGCATGGGAAAATCTTAGTGATGAGCAACTCTATGACAAAATCTACGAATATACCAAGGAGGTGCTCACAGCATTGAATGAGGCGGGTGCTACTCCCGACTTCATCCAGACAGGCAACGAAATCAGTTACGGTATGTGTTGGGGAAAGTCTACCGATGCTGCCTCGTCATTGAAGAAAGTATATACCAACAACGATGCCAACTGGCCACGCTTCACCACACTGCTCAAGCGCGCTGGGGCGGCCTGCCGTGAGGTGTGTCCGGAGGCGAAAATCATCATCCATACCGAACGTGTGGCAAACAGTGGCGTGCTCAAGGCATTCTATGACAGGATGAAAAACTATAGCGTGGACTATGACATTATCGGACTGTCGTACTACCCCTATTACCATGGTACGCTCAATACGCTCAACAGTGCGCTCAACGACTTGGAGGCACGATTCCCAGAGAAGAAGATTATGCTCGTTGAGGTGGGCTATTACCATGACTGGCAGCCCAACGGCGTTTCCTACGACCTCTCGTCGCAATACCCCATCAATGGTGAAGGACAGAAAGCCTTTACTGTTGCCCTACTCTCAAAACTGGAGAGCCATCCCAATGTCTGTGGATTCTTCTGGTGGTGGATGGAGGCCAATGAGAAAGGACTCGACTGGAATACACAGCGCGTGACCGACAATTGGTATAATGCCGGACTTTTTGACAACCAGACCGGTCGTGCTGAGCCGGCTCTTTATGTGTTGAAGAATTTTCTTATCGACAATGCCGTCGGCGAAATGACCATCCCGACATATCAAGATACGAATGTCTATACCATTGACGGAAAACAGGTACGTAGAAATGTTGAAATCCAGAATGCCATCGAGGGGTTACCCTCCGGCATCTATGTGACTAAAGGAAAAAAAGTAATAAAACCCAATTATCGGTAGCTATGTTAAGGAGTTTAATGTTCGGATACATAAGTTAGAGCCTTTCAGGTAATGGCCTTTAATACTTCGCAGATTTTCTGGTAATGGCCCCTTATAACTCCCAATCATAACTCCCTCTTATAACTCCCTCTTATAACTCCCGAGAGTTGAAAAAAACAGATAACAATGATTTATTTTTTTGAGACTACAGGCAAGACCATCATTGCCACCAAGACAGCACATGCATTGTCAGAGGAGGAGAAATCCCGACTGTCATGGCTGTATGGAGATGCCAAATGGCTGAACTCTGAGACCATCGACGGATTTTTTGTCGGTCCACGGCGTGAGATGATTACACCATGGAGTACCAATGCTGTGGAAATCACGCAGAACATGAGTCTGAGCGGTATCGAGCGTATCGAGGAATATTTCCCCGTCAGTTC
This sequence comes from Prevotella sp., assembly GCA_017548385.1. Taxonomy (GTDB): domain Bacteria; phylum Bacteroidota; class Bacteroidia; order Bacteroidales; family Bacteroidaceae; genus Prevotella. The sequence goes on along the minus strand of JAFZAE010000015.1, from coordinate 1,077 downwards.
TGCAGAGGCCGACCACGACCCCATGCTGCAACGTATGTACAAGGGACTCAATCAGGACATCTTTACCGTGCATCATACCCCAGAGCCTATCCGCCATGTGGAGAACCTGGAGGATTATAACGAACAGGAGGGTCTGGCTCTCTCGCCCGAGGAAATCGAATACCTCCACGACATAGAGCGACAACTGAACCGGCCGCTCACCGACTCCGAAATCTTCGGTTTTGCGCAGATTAACTCCGAGCACTGCCGTCACAAGATTTTCGGTGGCACGTTCATCATCGATGGCAAGGAGATGGAATCGTCACTCTTCGCGATGATTAAGAAAACGACCAAGGAGAATCCCAACATGATTCTCTCTGCATATAAGGACAATGTAGCATTTGCCCGTGGTCCTATCGTAGAGCAGTTCGCCCCACACGACCAATCCACTTCTGACTATTTCGTGGTAAAGGATGTGGAGAGTGTCATCTCACTGAAGGCAGAGACACACAATTTCCCCACAACGGTGGAACCGTTTAACGGAGCGGCCACAGGTACGGGTGGTGAGATTCGCGACCGTATGGGTGGTGGCGTCGGTTCATGGCCCATCGCCGGAACAGCGGTATATATGACGGCCTATCCCCGTCTTAAAGACGATAACGGAGAACATGACGCTGAGCGCGATTGGGAGGATATCCTGCCCGTCAGACAGTGGCTGTATCAGTCGCCGGAGCAAATCCTCATCAAGGCCTCCAATGGTGCCTCGGACTTCGGAAACAAGTTCGGCCAACCGCTTATCTGTGGTTCGGTGCTGACCTTCGAACATCAGGAAAATCAGGAGAAATACGCCTACGACAAGGTGATTATGTTGGCCGGTGGCGTGGGATACGGCACACGCCGCGACTGTCTGAAGAAGGAACCGCAGAAAGGTAATAAAATCGTGGTTGTCGGTGGCGATAACTACCGCATCGGACTGGGAGGCGGCTCGGTTTCGTCGGTGGATACAGGACGCTATTCCAATGGCATCGAACTCAATGCCGTACAGCGTGCCAACCCCGAAATGCAGAAACGTGCATACAACCTCGTCCGCGCACTCTG
>JAFZAE010000135.1 GCA_017548385.1 Prevotella sp. | reverse complement strand
GATTTGATGTCGTCCCACATGCCGATAACGAGCATCAGCGACATGCCCGTCAGTCCCCATTGTATCAGGGGTTCGTTCACAAAAGCCTGTAGCACCAGTCCACCACAGATGGTACCCATATACACCACCAGACCGCCCATCACTGGGATAGGCACGCGCTGCAGTTTTCTCGCGTTGGGGTTGTCCACGATGTCGTGCGACTTGGCGAACTGCAGTACCCTCGGGTACGCCACCATCGACACTACGATCGACACCACAAAAACCAATATTGCAATCGTCAAATTACTCATCTTGTCTCTCTTACCTCTTACCTCTTAATTCTTACTTCTTAATTTTCTCCTCCCATCGCTTATACCCAGCCACGCCAACCTTCTGTCGCATCCGGAACTGGTAGTACGTCTTCTGCACATGCTCCACCTTCGTCAGTCCCTGCCGTAGGTATAGTACCTGCTGTTTCCCCAGCAGCGCAGCCGGTCTGCCGATAGCCTCCGAGAACGAGATGATCGGGTCGGTCACCATGTCTGCATAATAGGCCGACAGCCCGTAGGCCACGTACATACCCACCATGTCGTCGTAATACAGATGGATGGTCTGTCCATCGTTCGTAGCCTCTTGCTGCATGATCAAATCCTTGTCCATATATTGACTCCTTTCAAATAATATTTTTCTTGATGATGTCGACGATCAGTCGCACATCGTCGTCGGTCACCATCGGACCAGAGGGCAGACAGAGTCCGCGCTTGAAAATGCCCTCGCTGACGCCATTGACGTAGGCAGGTGCATCCCGATAGACCGGTTGTTTGTGCATGGGCTTCCACAGTGGACGACTCTCGATATTCTCCGCCTGCAAAGCCAGACGCAGGGCCTCGACGTTGGTGTCGGGCTCACAGTCAGTATGCAAGGGCCCGCCTTGGCGCACCACGCCTGCAGCACCGCCCACAGCCCGTTCCTCAGCCTTCTGGTAAGCCCGCTCTTCATGCTTGATTCTTAAATCTTCATCTAAAAGAATCACGCTCAGCCAGTAGTTGCTCTCCATGATACCCTCCAGCTCCTTGTGGAAGGTGATGCCCTTCACGTCGCGGAAGGCCTCCTCATACAGCGCCGCAATATGACGATGATGGGCCACATGGTCGTTGGCGATGGTCATCTGTCCACGCCCGATACCTGCACAGATGTTGCTCATGCGGTAGTTATAGCCGATCGACTCGTGCTGGTAGTAGGGATAAGCCTCGCGGGCCTGCATAGAATACCATTTCACCTTCTCCCTTGCCTCCTTGTTCGGACAGATCAGTGCTCCGCCACCCGAGGTTGTAATCATCTTGTTGCCGTTGAACGACATGACGCCGTAGTCACCAAAGGTGCCCACGATCCTGCCCTTGTATCTCGATCCGAAGGCTTCGGCAGCATCCTCCAGCACAGGGATGTCATATTTGTGGGCGATGGCCATAATCTCGTCGATCTTCGCGGGCATGCCGTAGAGATACACTAGCACGATGGCCTTGGGCTTCTTGCCGGTCTTCTCGATTCGGTCTTTAATAGCCGTCTCCAGCAGGTCCGGATCCATATTCCAGGTATCCTTCTCCGAGTCAATCATGATGGGCGTAGCACCTACGTAACGGATAGGGTTCGTCGAGGCACAGAACGTAAAGCTCTGCACCAGCACCTCGTCGCCCACGCCTACGCCCAGTGCCACCAGTCCCAGGTGCACAGCCGCCGTACCACTCGACAGCGCCACGACTTCTTTAGAAGTCAAATCTGTGAGATCCGTGAGATCTGTGTGACCTTCATCTTTTATCTGTGTGACATACTTACGCAGGTCCTCCTCAAACCCATCCACATTGGGTCCGAGGGGAGCTACCCAGTGCTCATCAAACGCTCGGTTGATATATTTCATCTCTTCACCCGTTTCACTCATATGCGCGATGCAGAGATGTATTGTTTTGTTTTGAGTCATCTATTTCCTTAAAATTATGGTGCAAAGGTAGTGATAATTCTTGGAATCCCCAAAAAAAGCAAAATAAAAATGTATTTTACCATATAACATTTCCCCTTTTCCCATACTATAAGGGTAGAAAGTCAAACAAAAATATAATGATTATGACACCCACTCGTGAACAATTCAAAGACTTCATTGCCGCCATCAAGAAGGCACGATGCCTTCTACGACTACCTGATCGAAATGCATAACAAATAATTCTTGACAAGCAAATGAGGCGATCCATCGTAAAACGCGCCAAGGCATTTCAGAATTCAAGCCCTATCAGACTTTCAGCAAAAGATTTGAAAGATTGACATTTCCCGGATTCTATCAATTTAACAAAGTCATCCGTTGTCAGTTTCGACATGATAGCAGAAATATCCGATTGATGCTTGTCATACTGTTTGCCAACCGACGAATAAATCCTTCCTAATTCCGCAGCAGGATGAAAAACCGACTTTTCAGGATCATCCTCAAGATTAATCCCGACATTCTGACCAACATACTCTGCCGTCAGGCGTTCATCTATTTTTTCCAAATAGCCAGACATCCCCAGGAACCAGGCCTCCACCTCCATGATGGCAAAATGGAAATCCACGAAAGCACCATTCTCAAGTCCCTGCAATACACCTTTCACGCTGTCCATGTGCTGTTGGGTGACAGCATCAACGATCTCATGCTTGCCGACATCCTTAATGTATTGCTTACTATACATGTCTCTCAGCCCGACAACCAGCTGAAATCCCTTGTTCTGCAGGAATTTCTTTCTCCCGATGATAGAACTGAGCACCGACCCGTCATTGCCCACATTCACAAGAAAGAAGTAGTTCTCACTATCTTCACTCCCGTATTTGTATGCCGCATCACAAAATTCATTAGCGAGCAAATTGTAACAATCAAAACCAACTACGTTTGCATCATAGTTGTACCACTGTTTCAGGAACTCGCGCACAAAGATAAGTTCCGTCTGACCTTCTACAAAGACAGCCAGCTTTCGGTTATTCATCAGAAGAATTATTCGCTAAGAAATTCGACGAAAGGATATCGAAATTACTAAGGCCTGTTCTTTGGAACTTCTCAAACAGCACCGGACTATTCGATGCATTTATACTATACACCCGATTGCCTTCTCTTTGTAAGATATTCCAATACTGCAGATCTACCGCATCCATCAGGAAACAGTCATTCGACGTTGCAATCAATTGGATATGATTCCTTTCACAATACTCATACATGATTTTGCCCAACTTTGTTGAACGCATATAGTCCAATCCTTCACCCATGTCGTCGATTACCAGGCATCTGGCCTCCGACAAGGTAGAACTGTAAAGCATATAAAGCAATACGCAGAACACCCTGAACATGCCATTCGACAAATCAAAAGGCCTCAGAGGCATGTTGATGCCACTCTCGTAAATATGCAATGACTTAGCCCCACTCGACCTCTCATATTCTACAATATTATCG
>JAFZAE010000134.1 GCA_017548385.1 Prevotella sp. | reverse complement strand
CTGTCATCCCAAAGCTTTTATCGGTGATGTCGATATCGTGAGTGAGGAGGAAAAAACGTCATTGTTATTGCTTTCGCAAGGCGAGCAGATGGCGGTGGACAACAATGAGACTTGGCTCGGTGGCTTCCTCAGACAAGTTAGAATATCACCAGAAGCGTTGGCTGTGAGTGATGGCATCACCTCGCTGACATACGGCGAATTAGAGCAGAAATCAGCAGCGGTGGCTACTGGACTGCTTCAAGAATCAGTGGGTAATGGTGACCTTATCGGTGTGGAGGCTATACCCTGCACGGCATTTTTAGTGGCAGTCATCGGTGTGATGCGTTCAGGTGCAGCCTACGTGCCTCTCGACCCGCAATGGCCCGACTCGCATCGGCAGACTATAATCGAAGATGCTCAACTGAAAAAGATTATTTCCATCAATTCTATAGACTCTATTGCTACTATTACCACTATAGAGACTATAACCACTATGCCCCGCCTAGATGATGCGGCTTACGTCATTTATACCTCTGGCACCACGGGGCGGCCAAAGGGTGTGGTCATCCCTCACCGCGCTCTGCACAATTTGGTATGTTTTATTGTCAAACAATGGCGGTTGTCGGCATCGAGCCGCATTAGTTGTCATTCGTCGTTAGCTTTTGACGGGTCGGTGGAAGACCTCTTCCCTGTGCTCACCATTGGTGGTGCTGTTTATATCATGCCCGAGGAGGTTAGACGGAATCCCGATGCTTTGCATCGTTTCATCGACCAGCATCAGATCACAGGTGGCTGCTATACTACCGCCATGGCTCCATTGCTTGCAGCCCGTCAGTATCCTTCGCTCGATTATGTCTGTCTCGGTGGGGAGAAATTGCTGCGACACCCTGGGCTAAATTGTCGTGTCTTTAATACATACGGTCCGACAGAGTTTACTGTTAATGCCACTTATCATGAATTGTCGTTGGAAGATGAAACTGATATCCCTATTGGCCGACCTCTTCCTAATTGTGCTGCATATGTAACAGATATTTTTGGGATGTTGTTGCCAAAGGGCGCAGTGGGTGAATTGTGCCTACAAGGCCCACAGATGGCTTTGGGTTATCTCCATGATGCTGTGCTCACGGCGGAGATATTTACAAACTGTTCTTTTACCGATGGAACTGTCTACCATACAGGCGACTTGGTGAGATGGGATGAGCTGAACCTCTTGCATTATGTCAGCCGTCAGGACCGCCAGGTGAAAGTCAATGGCTACCGTATCTCCTTGGATGAGGTGGAAAGCCATATTGCTTCGTTAGTTCATATCAGACAGGTGGCGGTGATTTTCCAAACAAAGGGCTCACATGAGGTGTTATGCGCTTTTTTCACTGCTGACAGGGAAGTGTCAGCCCAGCAGATAAAGGAAGCTTTGCGCGACAAATGTCCCGACTATATGATTCCTGCAATCTTTGTGCAGATGGGACATTTGCCCCTCACTACCTTGGGGAAAGTGGACTACAAAAAGCTTCATATTTCACATCTCCCAAAAGAAAAGTGTGGCTTCCACCATCAAATGCCTGAAAATGAACTGGAACATCTCTTCTGCCGTATTTTTGCTAAAGTACTGGATATGGAAGACTTTGATGTGACAGATGATTTCTTTCAACTTGGTGGTACTTCCATTTTGGTGATGAGGGTAATGATGGAAGCAGAGGAAGTTGGTGTGCACATACAGTATGGCGATGTGTTCCGTTATTCCACACCTCAATTGCTGGCACGCAAGATAAATAGTAAGGAAAAAGCTGATAATCGCGCTATCGAAGAATATGACTATACCCCGTTGCATAGGTTTTTGAGTAATCCGAGTAATCTAGATAATCCGATTACTCCAAGGAATATTCTCCTTACGGGTGTTACTGGTTTTTTAGGGGCGCATGTACTGTGGCAGTTGCTCAATGAAGCAAGTTGCGGACGCGACACATCTTGTTCATACATCCTTTGTGTAATACGGGCAGCGTCGGAAACTGAAGCTTGGGAGCGATTGGAAGATACATGGCGGTATTATTTCGGGCTTCCCTTTGAGGATAGAATGCACATCCAGGTGGTCGCTGGCGATTTGACTGATGATGGATTTTTGCAATCACTAGATGACAAGGCAATAGACATGGTGGTGAATTGTGCTGCCGATGTGCGTCATTTTGCACAACGGGACACTCTCTTCGAGGTAAATAGCAAAGCTGTAAGTCGATTAGCAGACTTTTGTGTTACTCATCATGTGCGACTTATTCATGTTTCTACACTCAGTGTAGCTGGCTTTTCTTCCACAGGAATACCTCTTCCTATCACAGACCATGAATTATATGTAGGACAGGTGTTCCATGAACAATATTCCTTGTCGAAATTCATGGGTGAACGCGCTTTGTTGGAGCGAATGGCATTTCAAGGATTAAATGCCCAGATTGTGCGGATTGGCAATCTAACGACCAGACAATCTGACGGGCGCTTTCAACGACATCCCGAACGCAATGCATTTGCCATGGCATTGCAGATGATGGCGGAAAAGAGGGTAATGCCTCAGTCGGCTGTAGATATGGAGGTGGATGTCTCGCCAGTGGATGTTGTTGCCAAAGAATTAACCGACTTGATTTATGGTGATACATCGGTGGGAGTTGTCCATTTGACACACCCCCATAAAGGAGGTCTCCCCGACCTCCTAAAAAAGATGACAGGGAGACCTGTAAGTGTGGTTGATGATGACGAGTTCAAGCGACGCTGCGGATCTGTATGGCCGATAGCATGGCTTTTATAGTAACTATAGTATCTATGTTATCTATAGTGACTATAGAGTTTATAGGAACTATAGTGCTGATTCTAAGGATTTTTTATCTTCACCGTGTCGCCTGTAACTTGAACAACACCCTGATGGGCAAGTTGGCTGATGGCTTGCTGGATGGCATTATAGATGCCGATGCGCTTACGATTGTATCCCAGCATATTGCTTACCTGCTTCTGGATAGACTCAATGGGAGCCGACATCGACTCGGTGATAGCCAGTCGGGTGGCATTCAAGAATTCTACCATCGGAATTTCATTGTCTTCACGTTCCGATGAGATACGATATTTGTCATATCCCTTTGCCGACTGTTCATTTTCCCAGTAATAGGGGTTGTCGCGTGGTGACTGTGGGTCAAGCCATCCCACTCGCATGGCGATATTGGCTATCTGGTCAGCGATTTGTGGTGTCATGCGCCCCGATGGGAAGAGCATAGGAATGCGTTTACATAGTGTAGCTAACGTTACTGGCTGTTCTGTTTGAATAACCTGTGTGATAGCCATTTGCAACTGTCGTTTTGCAACAGAGAAAGCCCCAATACTCAATGGCATTTTTTGTGTTTGACTTAATTCACAGCGCATATAAGGTATGCCGTGGTCGTTGGTGCGCTCAGTGAGGATTTCATCGGCCTTCACAGCAAAGGGGATGGATTCCATCGCTTTGAGTTGTTGTTCTTTTATGTCAGAGGCTCCCGATGTGGACTGTGCAGACTTCGTGCTATTGTTGGAGCTGGTAGACATCAGTGGCTGGGCTTTGGTAATGGGCTTCTCTGGTTCGTTTTTCGCTTTTTTAGTCGCTTCCAGTTCGCTGATAAGCCGTGAGAGCACTCGTTCGCGGTTCATGAACCAGTCTACAGTCCATACGCGCTGGAGATTCCATCCAAGTCCTTGTAATACGCCTGGCTGGCAGATTTCACGGTCACGCTCAGTGAGTGTGTTGTAGTAACGTTTACCATCAATCATGATACCCATGATGTAGCCGTCGTTATTGTCGGGGTCTATGACAGCAAGGTCCACTTTGAAGCGCGAACGTCCTACTTGGGTATCCACTTGATAGCCTCGTGCTCGTAGTTCGGTAGCAACGGAGTCGATGACTTGTGTCTCTGACTGCTGTTCGGTAACTTGTGTTGCTGCGACAGGCATGCGCCCACTGCGTGCGAATTCGAGGAATCGCTTTAGACCTTCTACTCCACGTGCTTGACTGCGGTTGAGGTCGATTTGCTCAGGTTGGAGGGTAGAGAAGACCATCATCTCACATCGTGCGCGGCTTACGGCCACGTTCAGTCGTCGCTCACCACCTTGGTTGTTGAGTGGTCCGAAGTTCATCGACACCTTGCCGCTCTTGTCGGGACCGTAGCCCACTGAGAAGAGGATGACATCGCGCTCATCTCCCTGCACATTTTCCAGGTTCTTGATAAAGATTGGCTCTTCGCAGTCGTAGGCGCGACGCTCCAACTGTGAGTTCTTTGCCAGTTCATCGACGAGGATGTCCTCGATGAGGTCTTGCTGTACTTTACTGAACGATACAATGCCAATGCTTTGCTTGCAGAGTTTGTCGTCGGATAGGCGGCGGATAACCTCCTTGACAATGGCTTCTGCCTCAGTACGGTTGCAGCGTGTGCGCCCCATATCGTAGGTGCCATCAACGGGCACGAGTGACACTTTTGAGGCACGGTCGTCTACCGATGGGAAAGTGTATAGCTTGCCATCGTAATATTGAGAATTACTGAAGGCAATAAGGCTCTCGTGGCGGCTACGGTAATGCCATGTGAGGTAATGGTCGGGGAAGGTGAGGGTGATGCAGTCGTCGAGAATACTCTCCATGTCGTCGTTGTCAGCTTCACTCTCGTCCACTTGTGTGGTGGTGAAGAAACTTGTCGGCGGCATCTGCTTCGGATCGCCTACCACGATGAGCGCCTTACCACGAGCGATAGCACCGATGGCCTCGCTTGTAGGCATCTGTGATGCTTCATCGAAGACTACGATGTCGAATTTCTCTTGGTCGAGGTCGATGAATTGTGCCACGGAGATGGGGCTCATCAGCATACATGGGCACAACTTGGGTAATAGTGTGGGTATCTGGTCGATGATATGTCGGATGGTGGCACCTCGGCCGCCGGAGTTGATATAGCGTTTCAGGATTCCCACCTCTGAACCCGTTGCTGCCTCAACAGTAAGCGATGGGATACGTGAGGCCAGCTTGCAGTAGAGTGCTTTCTTGGTAAGTTCCTGGAATTGCTTGGCCATGTCACGGTATTTCTTGATAGTTTCCTCGAAAATCATGCCATTAAACATTTGGAGGTCTTGATTGCTATCAATGACTGTCATCGACAGCCGATGATAGAGACCACGGAGCATAGCATCGCGTGCTTCCGCCGCATCGTGGCCGTTTTCGATGTAGGTCGTAACACGCTCCAGTCCCTTACCGACCATCTCGCGCTTGCGTAGGCACCATTGGGCCCAGTCTCTTGAAGATTGGATGTTTTGTATCCATAAAGGAATTTTTGTGCTGACATCGTCGAGTGACATCCGAGGATCAATGGCACAGTAGGAAGTTGCGCTGTTCAGTAGGGCACAGAGTTGCTTCAGTGCTACTGGGTTGAGACGTTGACTAGCCTGACTGTCAAGTGGTGGGATGTAGGCTGTAGGTGTGCCCGCCTCACTGAGGATAGCCTGGATGACAGGGGCTTGCTGTAGACTGTGTTCCATCTGGTCCCATTGCTGTGCACCAGGATTGGCGAGTGGGCCAAAGACTGCTGTAAGGTTGCCCTGTTGGGCTGCCACGGTGCTTGCTAATTTCTGGTGCTCCTCCAATAATGCGATGAGTCCGGGCATATCGCCGCCTTTGATGTCGGAACGGTATCCTTTCAGCTTCTTGACCACTTTTCGTTTGGCGAAATATCTGGGTATAAACCATTTACTGGTAGCCTTGGTCCAATCCTCCTTAAGGGTGGCAACATTCATGGTCAGCATCTGTGGGGTGTATTGAGCGGCAATCTCTGCTGCCTTGGCGTCGCGCTGTTTGCCGGTGGCGATAATCTGGCGACAAGGGGTGAGACGTGCTGGGTCTTGGGCGATGCTCAGCGTGTCACCGTTGATGTAACTGACATTGGCGAGTGCAGCGGCAAGACGTTCAGCCAACCATACTCCTTTGACGGAGAGCGGAAGGCTTAAACCGTTGGCATCAGATAGTGCCTGGATATAAGACTTGGCACTGGGAACCAACTGACTGGCATTCTGCAACATGGAAGTTGTCTTCTGTTGTGCCTCATACGTGGGTTCTCCCAATTAAACACCGAAGCGGGGGTGGGGGGGGGGAGTCCCAATAAGATCGAGAACAGGAGACAGTTGCTCTACAAGTGTTTCATATTCTGTGATGCGTTCTTGTGTAATGCCATCGGTCATCTGTGGTGTCGGTTCGAGACTGTCGGCAGAATTGATAGCCAGATAACGTGTGATATAGTCGTAGAGCGACATGCCCGTTGACTGCGGTTGGTGTAGCAGGTTGATTTGTGTGTTGAGGGCATTACGCTGTTCAAACAGTCGGCGCGACTCATCTGCATATTCTTCAGGCGTCTTGATGCGGGTTATGTCGAGCGCAGTTTGCAGTTGGTGTAAAAGATGACTCTTGTTAGCCTTGTTGGAGTGCATTTCTAGACAGAAGGGGTCGAGACCCACTTTTGCCAGTCGCTTTTGAACTACTTCGAGAGCCGCCATTTTCTCTGCCACAAAAAGCACACGGCGGTTGTGATAGAGAGCATTGGCTATCATGTTGGTGATGGTCTGACTCTTGCCCGTTCCCGGAGGACCGAAGAGGATGAAGCTACGTCCTTCACCGGACTCGATGACAGCTTCCATCTGCGAGGAATCTACATCGACGGGAATGGCGTAGGAACCTGGCTCAATCTGACTATCGATGGCGCGGGTGTCGGTGGCTTTGTCCGTTCCCAGGTTGACGAGTCGCTTTTGGATGAGACTTTCTATGACGGGGTTCTTCCGCATCTTGTCGGCATTGTTGTGGATGTCGTTCCACATGACAAACTTGCTGAAGGAGAAAATGCCTAGCAGACATTCCTCAATAACATCCCAGCGGGCATGGTCTTTCAGCGTGGAGCGTACGATGGAGAACACCTTACGCACGTCGGCGCCATTATCATCTGTGGGCAGTGGGTTGACGCCGGTGATGTTGATATCGTATTGCTGGCGGAGCATTTCCACGAGAGTCGTATTGAAAGTGAGGTCTTCCTCACGCATGCGAAGCACATAATTGTTGCCGCTTTTCTTGATGATGTCGACAGGTTCGAGTAATAGGGGCGCATAGCGTGGTTTGATGCTCTTGTCAGTCTCATACCATTTCAATAGACCCAGACTAAGGAAGAGGGTGTTTGCACCATTTTCCTCCAAGGCGGTCCGTGATATACGGAACAATCCCTTCAGGGCAGTGGTCAGTTCTTCCTGTGTCCAATAGGAATAGAGTTGATTGTGGTCTACGCCGTCGATGACAATATTCTCGAGTGCCTCGCCTTGTACGCGAGAATTATACATTCCAGAGTCATCGGGGGCGATGCGCTTGTCGGTGGGCAAAGGTAGGATTTGTATGTCGGTCTTTGCCTGTAGCTTGTCTTCCAGTTGGTCTATGTTGAACGAGATGAACGGAATTACTTTCTTGCCTAATCGAAGGTTAATAAGGTTGTTGCGCAGGGAGAAATCCAAGAGTTTGCGTTCCCAGATTTGTTGACGGCTCAGTTGTCGGGTTTCTTCCTCGGCGATTTGATAACTTTGTTGCTCTTTGACACTGTCTGTGGCTTGATCTAGGTCCAATCCATTCACTTGTGCGTCGGTATTGGTCAGAGGCAAAGGACGTACGCCATCCATACGGCAGCGATAGACGTCGATGGCCATGATGAACTCATCAGGTGTGCTAAGGATATGCCGCTCGGCGGCAGATACGGCTTGCTCAAACGAGGCGCCTTTCTCTGTAAGTAAGGTGGTCTCAACCACCACCATTTCATTGATGCCGTCGGCGATGGACTTGGAGAGGAAACTCACGTCGTCACAGATTATCTGTGGATAATGGCTGTCGACTAGCCAACAGGCCACAAACATATGGCCGTCGCTCACGCAGAGTAGCGGATTAAGGCCGATGGATTCAAGACAGGCGGCAAAAGCCAAGGCAAGGTCGGCACAGGTGCCCACCTTCTGCTGGACCAATTTTCCTATGAGGCGGATACGCTGTCCTGCGCTCTCAAAACTGGCGGGTGGTGAGCAATAGGCGATACCTTGTTCACGGAATGCTTCATAAACGGCTGCTACTTGCGCTCTCACGCGATTGGGGTCTTGCGTTTGGTAGGCATCGAGGGCTGATGAACCCGTTAGACGCTCTAAATGCTTTGCGGCGTCAATACGTATTTGTGACAGTTCGCTGGCATTAGGGGTAACAAAGGCGGCTGCCAACTCGGGCATGACATTAATGCCGGGCCATTGGTCGAAGGCCATCAGACGCACCGACTGTGAAAGGTTGAGCAGCTCGGTATTCCCCTGCTTCACCGTGACGGTAAAACGGGTTTCCGTACTCTCGGTGAGGACACGCAGTTTGTCGGTGTCGGGCTTCAGGTCGAGGCCGTTGATGATGACACTCTGTCCCTGGGGGACGATATCCACATGGCGTTCCACAGACTCAAAGAGGTCGCCACTGATGCCGACGACGAGGTCTCGCCAGTCACAGTCATCGTCGTTAGTAAGCTCGAGGCGATTGAGATAGGTTTTGCCGTTGAGGCTCATGGCATAGTTGATACACGGCAGGAAGTCAATCGTCAGATTGTTTTCGCTCAGATGCTCTTTCATATATTATTTTGTTTAGGTTTTACTGTTAAAAGATGGTTTTAAGAATTTCCGATTTCTCCAAATATTCTCAATAAGACGCTGTGCAGGGGATGCCGGTGGCGATGACTAGGTCGCGGATGCGATTGAGTTCTTCAGGAGTGGCTTTTGCTAGTCCTTGGTCAGGAGTCTCACGGTCGATGGTATAAATCATCACCTCACGAGGGGCGATATCTTTTAAGGCGGCAAGCCAAGGGAGCACATATTGTTCGCTTGTGTTATCAACACAGAAAGGTTCTTTCTTTGTCGTGCAGACACCTTTCATAAACATGGTCTGGATAACGACATGGCCATGAAAGAGTTTTAAGTTGCTAATAATGTCATGGACATCGTATTTTGAGGATACTGGACGATCGACAGCTCGGATGTAATCGATATCCACAGTGTCGAGCTTTTGGATGTTGTTGTCGATTTTCATCAGGGCATTTCTCACTTTCTCATGGTGAATCATTGTGGCATTGCTCAGCACGCTTACACGTGCCTGGGGGGCTAGGACATCACGCAGGGCAAGTGTATCGTCTATGATGCCAGCGAAATCGGGGTGAGCGGTAGGTTCTCCATTGCCGGCGAAAGTTAACACATCGGGGTGCTCCCCACTGTCATGCATCCGTTGTAGCGTTTCTTTCAGTTGTTCACGCACCTCTTCACGAGTGGGGCGGCGGCGGTGTGGACGATGGGTGGAGTTAAATCCACATTCGCAGTAGATGCAGTCGAAAGTGCAGAGTTTGCCGTCGCCGGGCTGAAGATTGATTCCTAACGAAAGTCCTAAACGGCGGCTATGCACAGGTCCAAAAATAGGAGAGGGATATATAATGGTACTCATATCTTGCGTTTTTGACTTTTTCCACTAAATCTATGGTTACAATTTGCAAAAATAGAAAATATTCTTCAAAAATCTCCATTAATTACGGAAAAATGCATTTCTGACGTGGCTTTTTATTCCCATTATATCCATAATATAATCCAAACCTCACTACCTTTATCCACTTCCATTCAATGATGTAAATAATACACCCTTTTTCTTGAATAATCGGATTTTATTATTTAATTTTGCAGATTCATTGAGCGGATAAAGTTTCTTTAGTTATTGTCACACTCGTTTCTTCAAGTGTGATTTGCTTCAGTTAATCAATTAAAAAACAGAAGTTTATGTAAAAATACTGAATAAAAAACTGATTAGATTTATAATTTGTTATTTGTTCTGAAATTTTAAAATCAAAATGCATATTATTAAAATGAAAAAGTCATTATTTACATTACTGTTCTTCTGTGCAGCCAATGTCGGCCTTTTCGCACAGAATGATAAACCGACCAGTTGCGGAACTTGCCCAGACGGCAAACATCCCCACTTGATAGACCTGGGACTGCCCTCTGGAACGAAGTGGGCATGCTGCAACGTGGGAGCAGAAACTCCCGAGGATTATGGTGATTACTATGCTTGGGGTGAGACAGAGGAGAAGGAGGTGTTTTCCCCTAAGTCTTATGAGTTTTGTACAGGAAAAGACACCGATGGCGATGGCTGGTATGATGAGGATGTGCAATATGTAGAGTCTGCTGAGGATTTCGGTGAGATTATCAGCGGCACTCACGACGTAGCTCATGTGAGATGGGGCGGCTCATGGCAGATGCCGACCCTTGACCAAATGAGAGAACTACTCGATAATTGCTCCTCTGAGTGGACAATGGTCAATGACGTTGAGGGTCGTTGTTACACTGGTCTAAATGGCAAAAGTATCTTCTTGCCAGCGGCGGGTCTCCGTAATGGTTCCTCTCGCATTCTCGTCGGCAACAGTGGCGACTACTGGTCTTGTACTTGGGGGTCTTCGGATGCGAAATACGCGAGTGACTTTACCTTCGATTCGGGCAATGGGTATTCGCGAACTACCTATCGCTACTATGGTTGCAGCGTACGGCCAGTGTCGAAATAAATTTATTTGAGAATTGTATGCAAGGGCTTACAGTCAAGTTTTGAGTATGGCAAGAAATAAACAAAGAAAGAACAAAAAACTACCATCGAAAAAGCCGATTTACAAACGGGTTATCTATGCTGCGGCAGTGCTTTCTTTGCTGATCGGGATCATTGTGCTTTCCATTGTGATAGACAAGTCGTCACCAGTGTTCACTATCTCGATTGAGAATGATTTAACGGAGGATGCTGCTAAGCAACTCTGCCAGATAATCGAGGAGAAACCCTATGTCAACGATGTGGCATATTTGACCAAAGAAGAGGTGCTGGAACAAAATAAAGATGTGGTGGAGTTGTCCATAAAAGAATTGGGATATGACCCTATGAATGGAGAGAATCCTTTCCTGCCACTTATCGATATCCGTCTGAAGGCTAAATATGTTGTGCCAGACTCTTTCCCTGCCATTGAATCGGATCTGCTGTCACTGCCAACGGTGACGGAAGTAACGCCCCCAGAGAATTTCGAAACTATGCAAGAGGATATGAAAAACCTGAAAACCAGAATCTATATCCTTCGTGGCTTCGCGCTCATCTTGGGTATTCTCTTCGTATGGTTGTGTATAAAGATAGTTAGGAGTTACCCTCACCCCTGATATCACCAAAACTCAAAAACTTATAAACTCAAAAACTCGAAAAGTTAATAGTCGTTAAAGTGTTGCTTTGCCCAACAAAAATTAGTAATTTTGCGCCAAATTTGGTGAAATATAACCTTTTGAAATGGGAAATAAGAAGAAAAAATCCCGCGGTCGCCAGCGGCTGCAGGTCGTAACGCTATGCATTAGCACGTCAATGGTCCTTATTCTAATAGGTTTGGTGGTCGCCGGTATACTCGTTGCCCGCAATATCTCCAAGAACATCAAGGAGCGCCTGCCTATCACTATGTATATCGAGGATGACATCAATGAAACAGAAGGACAAAAACTATGTGAGTTTCTTCAAGATAAGCCCTATGCGCGTAATCCCAAATTTACGAGCAAGGAGCAAGTACTCAAAGAAGAGACAGAGCGTATGGGAACCGACCCCTCTGAGTTTGTGGGTATGAATCCCTATCAACCTCAAATCGATTTCCAACTCTCTGCTGAATATGCCGTGAACGACTCCCTGAAGTGGATTAAAGACGAACTTACTAAACTCCAGAATGTAACGGAGATTACATATCCTGAGGATTTGGTTGACAGTATCAACCGACTTGTACGTATTATCAGTTTCATCTTACTGGCATTGGCGGCATTACTTCTTATTGTCTCCATAGTCTTGATTAATAATACCGTCAAACTTGGTATTTATGCCAGGAGATTCAATATTCACACCATGAAATTAGTGGGGGCTTCGTGGGGATTCATACGCAACCCGTTTATCCGGCAGGCAATTGTCATAGGACTCGTTGCCGCTCTGATTGCTGGAGTTGTGCTCACTGGTCTTTGGGGATTCTTCTTCCAGATGAAGACAAATTCCCTCGTTACATGGCAGGTAATAATTATTACGGGTCTCACCGTCTTGCTTTTCGGACTGATTATCACCACAGTGTGTTCTTCACTCTCCGTTAATAAATTCCTCAAGATGAAAGCTGGGGAACTGTATAAGATATAATAATTTTAAGTGACAAGTTGACGAGTTGACAAGTTGACGAGTTATTTGTATTGGCAACTACTGAATGCAGCAAAAGTGTTCTCTCACTTCTCACTCCTCACCTCTAATCCCTAAATAATTATGAAAAGAAATTTGGCCTTCGGGCGTGTCAATTTTATCCTTTTGGGTATAAGCATGGCTCTTGTCATTATTGGTTTTATCTTAATGAGTGGTGATAGTTCCACCGCCAAGGCTTTCAATCCCGATATCTTCAGTCCCATGCGCATAAAGGTGGCGCCAGTCGTCTGCCTCGTTGGTTTTATATCGATGATTGGTGCAGTGATGTATCGGTCAAAAGACGATACTACCACGAATTTGGATGAATTAAATGACAAGGACGTCAACAAATTTGAAAAGACACAGATAGATCTATCTAAGAAAAAAAGATAGTATCCCTAGTATACTTAAAGGATAGTTTTTATTCATTATTTCTTTTAGCGTAACAAATGGATTGGTTACAGACTATTATTATCGCCATTGTGGAAGGCTTGACGGAGTTTCTGCCTGTTTCCTCCACAGGGCACATGATTATCACACAAAATCTTTTGGGAATTGAACAAGGTGACGCATTTGTACATGCGTTCACCTTTATTATCCAGTTTGGCGCCATCCTCTCAGTGGTGTGCCTCTACTGGAAGAAGTTCTTCCATATCGACCATACCCCTGCTCCTGAGGGGAGCAACGGCTTTCAGAAATTCATACACAAGTTCCGTTTTTATTGGCTGCTGTTCATCGGTGTGCTACCAGCCGTGATTATCGGACTGGTTGCAAAAAAGTCAGGTCTGCTCGACTGGCTACTTGACAGCGTGTGGGTCGTGGCCATCATGCTCGTCCTTGGTGGTATTTTTATGCTTTTCTGTGACGAATGGTTCAATAAAGGTAAGGAAACAAATCTGGTGAATGAGAAACGTGCGTTCAAGATAGGTCTCTATCAGTGTATCTCTGTGATTCCCGGTGTGTCACGCTCAATGGCTACCATAGTGGGTGGTATGACACAGGGATTGACACGAAAGCGCGCGGCGGAATTCTCGTTCTTCCTCGCTGTACCGACAATGGCAGGTGCTACACTGCTCGACCTGCTCGATTTGTTTAAAGAGGATACTTCGTGGGCGACGGGACACAACATTGCCATGCTTGTCTTAGGATGCGTTGTGGCTTTCGTTGTGGCACTACTCGCTATGAAATGGTTTGTAAGTTTCCTCACCAAATATGGATTCAAAGCCTTCGGTGTGTATCGTATCATCGTTGGCGGTATTATCATAGTCCTGCTGCTGGCAGGACAGTCATTGGCAATGGTAGATTAAAAGGCTGATGGATTTTCAGGAAGGAGTCATCATACCCATCGACAAACCCTATCACATGTCCAGTTTTGGGGCGTTGGCGCATGTTCGGTATCTCATTTCCAAAAAACTAGGTGTGAAACGTGTGAAAACGGGTCATGCTGGAACTCTTGACCCCTTAGCTACAGGGGTGTTGCTCATCTGCACAGGTCGTGCCACGAAACTCATCGAACAGTTGCAGGCAGAAACCAAGGAATACGTCGCCACACTTCGCTATGGTGCTACAACGCCGAGCTACGACCGTGAACATACCGTGAACTTCACCTATCCCACAGCACACATCACACGGGAACTGGTGGAGCAAACTCTACCACAGTTTGTTGGAGATATTATGCAGGTGCCACCAGAATACTCTGCTTGCAAAATCGACGGCAAAAGGGCATACCACCTTATGAGGAAGGGAAAAGAGGTGACGCTGAAGGCAAAACCTCTCCGTATTGATGAGATAGAGCTTTTAGACTTTAATGCCACTGCAAAGACTTTTACCATCCGTGTGGTTTGTAGCAAAGGGACGTATATTCGCTCATTGGCTCGTGATATCGGTCAAGCTCTGGGAAGCGGTGCTTTCCTCTCAGCACTCCGACGAACGAGGGTAGGTGAGTACCGTGTGGAAGACTGCGTCTCATTCGATCATTTCCAGGAATGGTTAGAGGAGTCGGAAATTAGGAGTTAGAAGTTTGAAAAACCACAGCCGCTTTCACCTGATTACCCCATTACCCCATTTGAGGGTGGCATTGGATGTTATACTATCAACTCGTCAACTTGTAACTTGTTTACTCGTCAACTAAAAATACTTTATATGAAACTGTCACAATTTAAGTTCAAACTACCAGAGGAACAAATAGCACTCTATCCTTCATATCATCGAGATGAGTGCAGAATGATGGTGATACACCGCCGTTCGCAACGTATCGAGATGTACCAGACCGATGAAAATGGCGAGACGCTGAAAGACGAAGAGGGTAACCCTCTATTCATAGAGTTCCGGCATCTACTGAAGCATTTCGACGAGGGGGATGTATTCGTGTTTAACGATACAAAGGTTTTCCCCGCACGCCTTTATGGTACCAAGGAACGCACTGATGCCAAAATCGAGGTGTTCCTACTCCGTGAACTTAATCAGAGCATGCGACTGTGGGACGTGCTGGTGGAACCGGCACGCAAGATACGTATAGGTAATAAACTGTTCTTCGACGAGAGTGGAACCATGGTCGCTGAGGTAATCGATAATACCACCAGCCGTGGACGTACACTTCGCTTCCTTTACGACTGTCCTCATGATAAGTTTAAACGGGAATTGTATGCATTAGGCGCAGCTCCCCTCCCACATTATATTATTGACCATGAATCGGAGCAAGAGGTTCCCGACGAGAAGAATCCTGGAGAGTCAAAAATCGTTATGGTAAAGGACCGTCCGGTGAGGGAGGAGGACCTGACCGACTTCCAATGTATCTTTGCCAAGAACGAGGGTGCCGTGACAGCTCCTGCCTCAGGACTGCACTTCAGCCGCGAGCTGATGAAGCGCATGGAAATCAAAGGCATAGAGACGGCATTCATCACACTGCATTGTGCTCTTGGTAGTTTCCACAACATCGAGGTAGAGGATCTAACGAAACACAAAATGGACTCTGAGCAGATGTTTGTTGAGAAAGAAGCTTGCGATATTGTCAACAAAGCCAAGTTGGAGGGTCGCCATGTAGTGGCCGTGGGTACCAGCGTGGCAAAAGCCACAGAGACAGCTGTGGGTACCGACGGACTTCTCAAGGAATATGAGGGATGGACCAACAAGTTCATCTTCCCACCCTACGAGTTCGGACTCGCCGACACAATGATATGCAATTTCTACCATCCGCAGAGCACACTGCTCATGTCGGCATGTGCTTTCGGAGGCTATGAACTGATTATGCACGCCTACGACCTGGCTATCGAAAATGGTTACCGCTTTGGTTGCTATGGCGACGCTATGTTAATACTGGATGACTGATACACATACCGTATACTTGGGGCTGGGGTCCAACTTGGGCGACAAAGCTGCCAATATTACCCTGGCTGTGCAACACATTGAGGAGCAGATTGGGCAAGTGGTGCGCCAATCTGCTCTTTACATCTCTGAGCCATGGGGCTTCGACTCGGAAAATGAGTTTGTCAATGCGGTAGTGAAATGTGAGACAATTCTTTCGCCCCACCAACTGCTGCGTACCACCCAGCGTATTGAGAGACAGATGGGAAGAAAACGAAAGTCATGCAATGGAGTCTATCACGACCGTATCATCGACATCGATATCCTGCTTTACGATGACCTCACCATCGACACTCCTTCCCTGAAAATACCCCATCCGCTTATGCAACAACGTGACTTCGTCATGGTGCCGCTGAGGGAGATTGAAGGGTGAAAATCGAACATGCGGCACTTTGAAGTCATAGGAATTCAGACAACACCTAACTATCACCACATATAAACACAAGTCATGAATATCCATCATTTCTTTAAGGACAACAAGAAAATATCTGAGGCTGAGATTCTTCGACAGAAAGAGAATAAGGCATTGAAGGATATAACTTTACGTAAACCGCTGACGGATAAGCAGGAACATGATATTGAGGTATTATGGACCGCTGTCTCTGGCACGAAAAAACGTTTTTTCTGCCATGATTGGTACGAGATATACAATATCACAGAACCTAATCCTGATCGAGTGAAATACTATATCCCTAATGATTTCTATTATGGTTATGTCGATGGATTCTTCTCTAACAGTAGGCTTTGTAAGGTGCTCGACAACAAAGAGTATTATGAACTGCTCTTTCCTGAGGTGACTCATCCGAAAACAATCATTCGACGTTCTGGCTCAATTCTGACAGATGGTCACTATCAAATGATAGACACAGGCAAGGCCATAGATTTGTGCAAGGCTGCCGGAGAGGTGATAGTCAAACCCTCCATGGAAAGCTGGGGAGGCGTAAATATTAAATTCTGGCATGTTAGTCAGGGGGAGCAAGTCCTCCGTGAGATTCTTAACAGTATGTCGTATTATGTGGTTCAGGGTATACTTGGCCAGCATTCCTCACTGAATGCTATTCATTCACAAAGCATCAATACAATTCGTGTGCTGTCTTTTATTTTTGAGGGAGAAGTGCATGTCCTCTCATCTGTTCTGAGAATGGGGGTGGGCAACTCTCGGTTTGACAATGCCTCGGCTGGTGGGCTTTTCTGTGGAATAACCCATGACGGTGTCCTGAAAGATAAAGCCTACGACAAACATCGTCAATGCTTCGAGCGACATCCACAGGGGGCGGAGTTTGCAGGTGTGAGACTGCCTTCGTACAACCAGATTTGTGAGCAGGTGAAAATGCTTGCACCACGGCTCGCTACGGCCACCCGCATCGTGTCATGGGATTATGCAGTGGAGGAGGATGGCACCCCTGTGCTAGTGGAAGCCAATATGACGATGGGAGGTGTGAATGTACATCAGGAGACAAACGGACCCGTCTTCGGGGATATGACCGAGCGTGTCCTTCGATATGTCTTTGAGCACAATGAAAAGTTGAGAGGATGAGTATATTGGTGACTAGGTGAACAATTTAAGATGACTACAAAAATACATTTTGCTGGTTTAACCGATGCACAAGTGCTTGAAAGCCGTGCGAAATATGGTGTCAATGTCCTTACTCCACCAGAGAAAAAAACGTTGTGGAATAGGTTGAGAGACACTTGCTTCCATTGGATTTCCATCGCTATGATAGCGTTGACAGTGGGAACAGGTATTACCGCTATCATACTTCTGGGCAGAATGGGAACTGCCATTTGTGTGATGCCTGCTATCATGCTCATTGCTACAATACTGATTATCTTGGTGGGCTTTTTTGGTGGTTTTAAAGACCCTTTGTTCAAGATTCTCATCACAGCATTTGTACTGTCGATGGGTATCTCCATATATGAATTTGAGTGGGGTGGCGCGGGCTTTTCCGTTTTTTTTGAACCAATTGGCATCATTGTGGCATTGCTGCTGGCCACTGGCGTGGCATTCTTCCTCGAGAGACGCAATGAGAAAACTTTCCAGAGCCTCAATCAAGTGAACGACGACACACTTGTCAAGGTTATCCGCAATAATAATGTGTGTCAGGTGCCACGCAAGGAAATTGTTGTTGGCGACATCGTCATCCTCGAGACGGGCGAGGAAGTTCCGGCCGATTGTGTACTACTTGAGGCTCTCAACCTACTGATGAACGAGTCGTCGCTCACGGGTGAACCACAGGCAACCAAGACAACCAAGGAGCAAGACTTCAACAAAGATGCCACCTATCCATCGAACCATATCTTAAAGGGCACCACCGTGATAGAAGGTTACTGCACGGCACGGGTACTCATGGTTGGCGATAAGACTGAGAGCGGAAAGGTGTTTGAGGCTGCACAGGTGAATGAAGGTGCCCCTACGCCACTGAGCAGAAAACTGAACAAACTGGCCAATATTATCACAAAGGCTAGCTATTGGTGTGCAGCATTCGTTATCGTGGGACGTGTTATCTCCTATTTCCTTTTTGGTAACCATAGTTTCGAATGGCTCGACTTCATCACCTATCTGCTCAATACCATCATGATTGCCGTGACGCTGATTGTGGTGGCGGTACCTGAAGGCTTGCCGATGAGTGTTACTCTGAGCTTGGCTTTGAGTATGCACAAACTCATGAAGGAGAAAACGCTTCCACGCACAATGCATTCATGTGAGACAATGGGTGCTGCGGCGGTCATCTGTACCGACAAGACTGGAACCCTGACGCAGAACCAGATGCAGGTGGCTGACACCATGCTCGAGGATGTGAAACCCGAACTCTTGGAGGATATGATAGCGGCCAATACCACCGCCAACCTCGATTTTGCTGATAAGAGCCACATCAAGGCTATCGGCAATCCTACTGAGGGCGCCCTGCTGCTATGGTTGCATTCACGAGGTATCAACTACTTGCCTATTCGGGAGCGGGTGGAAATCATTGATCGACTGCCATTCTCCACAGAAAACAAATATATGGCTACGATAGTTCAATCGAATGTGCTTGAAAAGAAGATGCTCTACGTGAAAGGGGCACCGGAAATATTGTTGGCTTTCTCAGACATTTCCACCGCAGACAAGGCCTCCTATGAGAATACTTTATTGGCCTATCAACGTAAGGCCATGCGCACTCTCGGCTTGGCATATATTGAACTAAAAGATGGCGATGATTTCTTCCGGGATGGCAAACTTGTTTGCAACAAACTGCATTTTGTGGGCATCTTCGCTATTTCCGACCCCGTGCGCTTAGAAGTGCCGGCTGCCATCAAGGAATGTATCGATGCTGGCATACAGGTGAAAATTGTCACTGGAGACACACCGGGAACTGCTATGGAGATTGGACGGCAGATAGGTTTGTGGACGGACAATGACACCGATAACAATTTGATGACTGGGACGGAATTTTCTAACATGGATGATGATGAATTGTCGAAACGTGTACAGAAGTTGAAAATCCTTTCTCGTGCAAAACCTGACGATAAAGTGCGACTTGTAAGGCTGTTAAAGGCACAAGGTTTGGTGGTGGCTGCCACCGGAGATGGCACCAACGATGCTCCGGCTCTCAATGCCGCCGACGTAGGTCTGTCGATGGGCGACGGTACTGCTGTGGCAAAGGAAGCAAGCGATATGACTATCCAAGACAATTCCTTCTCCACTATTGTCAATGCCGTGATGTGGGGACGCTCGCTCTATAAAAACATCCAGCGGTTTGTCATGTTCCAGCTGACCATCAATGTGGTGGCATGTCTCATCGTGCTTATTGGTGCTTTCATCGGTACGGAGTCGCCACTGACTGTCACACAGATGCTTTGGGTGAACCTTATTATGGACACTTTTGCCGCCATCGCTTTGGCATCGCTGCCACCTACGCATACAGTGATGCGGGAAAAACCACGTCAGGTTACCGACACAATTATCAATCGTGGCATGGATTGGAATATCATAGGGGTGGGTGGTTTCTTCACCCTGGTGCTTCTATGCGTCCTGCTCATCATGCAGCACTCCGATATCACCTCTATGAAAGATTTCTTGTCATTCCATTATGGCTACTACGACGGCCTTAGTCGCTACGAGTTGAGTTTGTTCTTCACACTTTTTGTGATGCTACAGTTCTGGAATATGTTCAATGCCAAGGCTTTTATGACAGGTAAATCATCATTCGCTCGCTTGAGTGAATGTCAGGGATTTCTTTTCATTGCCTTAGTCATCTTCGTAGGCCAAATCCTCATTGTGGAATTCGGTGGCCAAATGTTTAACGTGACACCTCTCCACCTCTATGACTGGCTCACCATCATACTCCTCACATCCCTTGTACTTGTGGTTGGCGAGATAGGAAGACTCTTCTGCAAATGATGAGAAATTCCGACAGTATCATACGTAATTGACCCAACCACCATGATGGTAGTTGGGTCATAAAGAGTATATGCGCAGTTTTTCAGGTTCTTACGAAAGTGCTACGAAATTGACGGGCAGGGTGTATTTCACTTTGACTGTTCTGCCATTCTGTTTGGCTGGGATCCAATTTGGCATGTTTTCGATTTTGCTAACCACTTCGTTGTCCAGGATTGGATTAGCTGACTCCTTGACCTTCACATTTCCGATGGTTCCGTCATCATTGACATCGAAAGTGACAACAACTTTTCCTTCGGTAGAGTTGCTGGAAGCCATAATAGGATAAGTAATGTTGTCTTCAATCCAATCCATCAAGGCTTCCTCGCCTCCCACAAACTCTGGCAACTGCTCCTCTTTCTGGAATTGGAAAAAGTGTTGTGGGAAGTGCTGCGGCATTCTGCCAAATCCCATGTGTGGATGCTGCCACATAGCGACATGCTTTTTCCATTTCTTCTCGTTCTCTTTCTTGGATTTTCCCCATGAGTTGTGACGGGCTTTCATCATATTGCTTCTGCTGGCAGAATCGAGCATGTGAAAACGAGGCTGAAATCTATCACTTTGATTTTCATTTTGGCTCTGGGCGATGGAAACATTGGCAGAACATACACACACCATAACGATTGCAAGTAACTTTTTCATAATTGTAATTTTTTTAGTTATTATTATTTTTATTGTTTTCAAAAGTTGAATTTGGAGTTCTCTCCTTTTTTCGTTTGCAAAGTTAATGTGTGAAATGGCCGCCTCAAAATGGATTTCGACGACTTGCAGGGATTTTTTCGACCAATTTTTTGATGTGGTATTATTCTTTCGACGGAATCAAAAGTATTTACGATAAAAATCCCAATCACATCTCACGACGTGGTTGGGATCCAAGCCTATATGGTCTTTTCTTTACTAATATTTGAGTTTATGAGATTTTGAGTTTATGAGATTTTGAGTTTATG
>JAFZAE010000133.1 GCA_017548385.1 Prevotella sp. | reverse complement strand
TGATGCAGTCGGTCGTGTGCGAGTTCACAACCGATGAGTTGGGATTGCTCAAAAGCATCACCAACTGGCGCGAGATACGCGACCAACTCAAGAAGGGTGTAAATGCCACATGTGACACACTATACAGCACTATTCCAGACCTGGATAGCATCATGCCTCGAAAGTCGCTGGAAAACATCCTGTTGCTCCATTTCTCAACCGAGGAGGGCATCCGCAACTCATACGAAGAGTTGGAGAATCTCTTCGGTCTGCACGGCTCAACGTTTGACATCGGCGACAAAGAAGTGGATACCGAGGAACAAGGTTATCCACAGCACATATCCGCCAGGATAGGATATACCACCATCGAGGACGAGGAAAACGACTTCGAGGGCGATTATGCCATCTCAACGCTATCAACTACGACTATTCCAGTCGAAGACGTGATGGATCTTGGCTTCGGCGCGCTATCAATGATCGTGAGCGACATGGCCAACGACAGCCTGGAAGCGGTGCGTGACCAGATGGTTGATTCGCTGAAAATCGCGAAGCCCAATGGCGCCGAAGTGATTGTCAAAGAGTATTACGGATTTTTCTTGAACGGATGGCCCAAAGAATACTATTTCGAGAAAGCGGTTGACCTAGGGTTCGGCCAGAACATCGAGACCCGCTATATCGAGTGGATTTCCCGAAATTGGCACATCTACGTCCGCGACGATGAACCAACTGAAAACAAAGACATCTAATTCCGTTATGAAAAAGAGGATCCGTAAAAAGCTCCATGTGGGCGAATTCAAACAAACCGGTAACGTCATTTTCATCAACACTGGCGGTGACGAGCAAACCGCTGAAACCGTCCTGGAGATGTTTGAACCAGTAATTGAGAGCCACTCGCTGACTGTTGCTGGTGGAGGTACAGGGAGAATCATTATCCCTCCCAGAAAGGGCAATAAACATATTCCCCAATTAGCCAGTATCGTAGTTACTATAGTTGCTGAGGAATCATTCGATCCTGAACTAATGATGTTCATGGTTTATGTGAAAGGAGCCCCCGAAGTTCCTCAAGGGGCTCTTGATGCCATCAAGGAAACCTTTGCCGATGAAAAGTTTGAACTGCAAATCGGCAAAAGAATGGATCTGTGGAATAATGATATTGGTTTAACGAACCATAAATAGCATTATACATTTTTCTTTTAATTTTTGCATCGGAAATGCAACCGGTCCGGGGCTTTATTTTTCGCATACCAACCACCGTGAGGCGGTGGTGTGCTTTCAAGGTATAGTGTTCATGAAGTTGAAATGAAGCTTCTTAAATGCCTTTTGACCTTATTCTGCTTGTCAGTTCTCTGGTATTCAGCACTGCAATGATGCTGAAAGCAATCATCAATGAGGCCAGTAGTGCGGAAATCAAACGGCTGTTCTGCTCGATGAAAATCAATGGGTAGAAATTGATGCCGAAAGTGAACAGGGGCGCATCGGATGGAGAGGAAAGGATGAATGCAAGAAGTGCACCACCAAAGACGATACCTGCCACGAAAGCAGCGATTACAGCCATACGATAGCGGCGTATATGAGTCGCCTGTGACTGACGGACTTCATCAATCATGGCGATTTTCCTTTCCAGCCGATGGTTGAACAGATTGCTGTCGGCTAGTGTTGGATGGAAATTGTCGAACAGTTCCTGTAGTCTTATGTTGTCATTCATCTTTCAAAATGGTTTTAAGTTTTTCTCTACCTCGTGATAGCTGCTTTTTCACAGCATCCTCAGTAGCATTTACTATATCGGCTATTTCCCTGATGGAATATCCTTTGAGATAGAAGAGCAAAATTGCGGTTCGTTCTTTGGGTGGCAGTTCTTCCAAAGCCATGTAGAGGGCTTGGTAACGAAATTCTCGGTCGGCAGCAAAAGTGGGATCCTCATGTTTCTCGAGTGCATCCAATGGCTGCATGGTGTGGCGACAGCGGTTCGTGTCGATAAACATATTGTAGGCGATGCGGTAGAGCCATGCCGTGCCTTTCCCAGATTCCTCATACTTAGAGTAGGATAAGTAAGCCTTCACCAGTGCGTCCTGCGCTATGTCATCTGCCTCATCCCGATTGCCACAGCAGAGTGCAAGCAGAAAGCGCCTAAGCGCTTCCTGTTCAATCTTGATAACCTCTATGAATCGCTCGCAGTTCACTCCTGGTTGCTGGCTTCGGCCTCAATATCCTGCTTCAGTATTCTTCGCCCCACGAAATAATTGATAAGGAAGGCAATCCCGACACCTAATGACGGTACTGCAGCGAAGGACAGTCCGATGAACATGTCTGCATTGACTTTACCGTAGACTAATCCGAATATTGCCATGGCAATATAGATGCACAAACCAAAAAGGGTGAAGATGCAGCCACACAGCAACCTGTCAAGCAGTCGATTCATGATGCTGCGGCGAGGCGGGTTCATCTTCTTGAAAAACTCTTCCAAATTCACATCAGAGTTCTTCTCAATAGCGGCCAGCGCAATTTGGGCGCGTTTATTGGTGGCGTTTGTCTTCGCACGTGCTACAATTGCCACGATGATGATTGGAAGCACTACAAAAATCCCTAAAATGATAATCAATTCAACTATTTTCATGATTTCTACTTTTTATTTGTTTCACGATGATGATGTTATTCTCTCTTGAGCTCGCTCATAGATATAACGAATTAGAAAGTCGAAAAGTGACTTCGTGAGGGCTGTTTTTCATTTTTGATTTGGATCTACTGCTTGACGAGTATGAATGGTGTCATTCAGGATTCATTACTCTTACATTGGTTAAAACTGGAAATATTAAACGTACAACAGAGGGTATCTACAAAAACCAACATTAATGTTAACAACAGAAATTACATTGGCTACATATCGTGAATCGTTCTTCCTATACAATTCACTTCTCAGTTGGAACAATGATTACGGCGGAAGCCCGT
>JAFZAE010000132.1 GCA_017548385.1 Prevotella sp. | reverse complement strand
TAAACGGGTTGCACCCCAATCCGCCGAACGTCATTTTTCCTATGCCAATAGCCACTAGTGCACCTATGAGGATTATCCAAAGTGGAAGATTAGAAGGTAGGTTGAAACCAAGCAAAAGACCTGTCAGCATGGCGGATCCGTCGGTAATTGTAGGGGTTCGGCCCATCACATATTTTGAAATCGCCCACTCAAAAAATACGCAGGCAGCCACACTAGCAGCACATACCACAAGAGAACCAATTCCGAAGAAAAGGAATGATACCAACAGCGCAGGTAGGAGTGCTATCATCACTCCGTACATATTCCGCTCCACGGTATCCTTGCCATGTGCGTGTGGTGATAATGAAACGATAAATTTTCCCATGTTTTGTTATTTCTTAGCGTTTCGGGCCTTGATGATGCCCATTACAGTAGATTTTCCCAAACGTATATTGTCGAGCAGCGAACGATGTGCCGGACAAGTGAACATACAAGAACCACATTCGATACATGAAGTAATCTGCTCGTCCTCTGCCTTATCCCATAAATGCATTTCAGAGACAGTGGCCAGCAGATAGGGTTCTAACCCCATCGGACATACACTAACACATTTTGCACAACGAATACATGGTTGTGGCACTTTTCTCACGGCCTCATCTCCACTGATAACTGTCACACAGTTTGTTCCCTTGCAAACGGGCACTTCGATAGAGGTCAATGCCCTTCCCATCATGGGACCTCCAGCCAGTACTTTATTATTTCCCTCAGGCAATCCACCACAAGCATCAATGAGTTGAATCATTGGTGTTCCCATTCTAACAAGAAAATTACCTGGATTAGCTATTTTCTTTCCCGTTACTGTAGTATATCTTTCAAAAAGTGGTTTGTTTTTCATCACTGCCTCATAGACGGCGAATGCCGTCCCAACATTCTGAACTATAGCACCCACATTAACAGGAATGGCTGGTGGCGCTGGCACCTGTCTTTTGATAACTGCATCGACAAGTTGTTTTTCACCACCTTGGGGATATTTTTTTGCCAACGGCACAATCTCGATATCCTCGCGCTCTTTTGTTTTTTCCACAAACAACTGTATGGCAGCTGGTTTATTGTCTTCGATACCGATATAGCCCTTGTTGACTTTAGCGGCCTTCATCAACAATTCCAATCCGACGAGTATTTCATCTGCATGTTCCATCATCAGACGATAGTCGGCAGTAATATATGGTTCGCATTCCACCCCATTGATAATCACACATTCTGCTTTTGCCGTGGGTGGTGGGCACAACTTGATAAAGGTGGGGAAACCTGCACCGCCCATACCTGTAATACCTGCATTCTTCACTCTTTCGACAATTATTTCCGGAGTCAGTTCTGGATGATTTTCCAATGTCTCAAGTATGTCAGAACGATTGATGCTTTCTTCCCACTCATCACCTTCGACCTTTATTATAATAGAAGGCTTAAGATATCCGGTAGCATCTATGGCATTGTCAATTTTCAGCACTGTTCCTGACACTGATGAGAAAATGGGTGCCGAAACGAAGCCACCAGCCTCGGCAATCATGGTCCCCACCTTCACTTTGTCTCCTCGTGCTACCACAGGCTTTGCCGGTGCCCCGATATGTTGAGACAAAGGGAAAACTGCTTGAACAGGTATTGCCGCTGGTACAGTTTTTATCTCTGAAGTTAATTTGTTTTCATCGGGATGTACACCTCCCATGCTAAATGTTCTCAGTCTCATTTGCTCTCCTCCTTCATTTTCACTGTATTCTCATTATTACTATTCGGAGTTGTCTTTTCCGTTGCCTCAGCCAAAGCCTTTGGATCCAAAGGCTTATCCTTGCGAGGCGGGAAGTTAATTGCAACAATGGCACCCGTGGGACATACAGATTCACATTTGCGACATAAGCGGCATTTCTCTGGGTCGATATACGCAACATTATTCTCCACTGAAATAGCCTCAAACTTACATTCCTTTGTACATTTCCCGCATCCGATACATGCTGCCTGACATGCTTTCTTCGCAACAGCACCTTTGTCCTTGTTTACGCAATTCACATAGATACGACGACTCTTAGGGCCACGCTTTCTCAGTTCGATGATGTGGCGTGGACAGGCCTTGACACAGGCACCACACGACGTACATTTTTCCTCATCTACATCAGGAAGTCCTGTTTTCTCATTCATCATAATAGCGCCAAACTGACATGCCGAGACACAATCGCCACATCCCAAACAGCCATAGCCACAACCAGTCTCACCTGCACTACTTGAATTCATCGCCGTACAAGTGCGCAGACCATCATAAATGACCGTCTTAGGTCTCAATTCACATGTACCATTGCATCTTACTATGGCAACCTTGGGTTCTGTGTTAGCAATTGCCATTCCCAATAGGTCGGCCACCTTTCCCATGATTTCAGTTCCACCTACAGGACAGTTGAGTCCGTCTAAGGAACCAACATCAGCCGCCTTGACCAACGCATCAGCCATACCTGAGCATCCTGGGAATCCACATCCGCCACAATTAGCCCCCGGAAGGGCCTCAGAGACAAGTGCAAGCCGAGGATCTTCCTTTACAGCAAATTTCTTGGAGCATATATACAAGATGACAGCCGCCACCAATGCAATGCTTCCAAGGACAATTACTGCGCTTAAAATAAAATCCATAGTGTATTGATTCGTTTAGTTAGTTATTCTTCCAGTCTAAATGCGAATTTTCTTGTAATTTTGTCTTTGAAGAGATAAAGCAAAAAATAATAAGGTATGAGAACACCTAAACCGAAGAGTGCAGCCAAGGCTTCATTCTTGCTAAGGTAGAACGTGATTATCAGCACACCTACCATCAGAACAAATGGCACGATAAAAGCCAATATGATGGCATCTCGTCCTTCATCTTTGCCCATTACCACCACTACTTTGTCACCCACCTGATGTGTCGTGGTGGTAATATTTCTCACCTCAATAATTTTTTCCTTGCTTTCAGCCGCACTACAATGTCCATGCACCTTACATACGGCGCATGCGGATGTTTGCAAGATTTTCACCTTTATACATTCATCGGTGACATCCTGGATTATACCCTCGTGAGAAATGGTATTTTTGCTCATTCAGTCATCACAATTAGCAATGCGGAGTTTACAGAATGCAAAAATAACATTTTTTTTGATGATACGGTGAAAATACACTCAGTTTTTTATCACATCGGGCGAAATCGTTTACGGATATATATAACCATCTCTCAACAATCAGCCTGTCAAAAGATGAATAATAATCGTAGAAAAGGAATGGATAATAATGTGAACTAGAATTGTTCGAGAATGCGGATGCGCTCTTTGACATCAGGATGTGTGCTGAAAGCATTGCTCAAGAACTTGCCTTTCAGCGAACTAGGATATACGATGAATAGTTCGGCCATATCCTCATTATTAACATCTGCAAGTCCAGGCTCATCGGAAATCTTTCTTAATGCCGATGCTAAGGCTCGTGGATTACCACAAAGTTCGGCTCCACCGGCATCTGCCATAAACTCCCTCTTTCTGGAAATAGCGAACCGTGTGAGAAGTGTGAAGACATAGGCTATTGCACTACATATTAAGACGACAAACATCACAACAACCACAGACAACCCATTGTCTTTGCTATCACGGCTTCTACTTGATCCTCCATAAGATATAATATTCGACAATAATCTTACGACAATACTCATGACCGTGGAGATAATACCAACGAAAATAATACTGGTTATGAGTAATTTGGTGTCACGGTTACGGATATGTGTCAATTCATGTCCCACGACACCAGCCAGTTCCTCATCATTGAGTTTGTCGATAATACCGGTAGTGAGTGTAACGGTATAACTATTTTTATCAATGCCACTTGCAAAGGCGTTGAGCATATCATCCTGCACAATATTAACTTTTGGCATATCCATACCACATGCCATGCACAGATTTTCAACAATATTATAAACTCGAGGGTTTTCCTTTCGTGTGAGTGGCTTAGCTCCAGTAGCATGTTTTACCATGCTTGTATTAAAGAAATAAGAAATCAAAAACCAGATGGCAACCCCACCTACCACCCATGGCACAGCCGGTAGGTAATACTCATTAATCTCATTGAAATCAAGATATGATGGGTCATGGCTAAAATAACATATAATAGCAAAAAACACCCATAGCATTCCTAAGATGATGAGCGGGAACAGCAACAACAGGAGCACAGAGTTCCTGTTGTTGCGGTTAATCTGAGTCTGAATTCCTACATATTCCATGAATATCAGAATTTAATCTCTGGTGCTTCTTCGTATGATTTTCTGTCCTCGGCAGCTACTTCGAACATGGGTTCCTTTTGGAATCCAAACATCTTTGCGAAGATATTCGATGGGAATGTCTGTACGGCATTGTTAAGTTCCTTGGTAGCAGAATTGAAGAACCGACGCACAGAAGCTAATTTGTTTTCAATATCAGAAATTTCTCCTTGCAACTGTAGGAAGTTCTGATTGGCTTTGAGCTCAGGATATGCCTCCAATGAAATCTTCAATCCACTGAGTGCGCTTGTCAGCTGATTTTCTGCTTGCACCTTTTCATTAATAGTTGTGGCGTTCATTGCGGCAGTTCTTGCCTCAGTCACTCTGAGGAAGACCTCTTTCTCATGTTCTGCATACCCTTTGACTGCAGCAACGAGCTGCGGGATAAGATCGTGCCGCTGCTTCAGTTGTACGTCAATATTGGCAAATGCATTCTCACGGTTGTTTCTCAATTTCACTAGATTGTTGTAAATTCCTGCAGCCCATAGAGCAAGAACGGCAACAATCGCAATAATAATAATAGCAATAGTCATAATAAATAAGGTTTTAAAGATTTGCCCACAAAGATATGAAATAATCAAATAAGTTCAAAATATTTTAAACAAAAAAGCATCCTTTGGGGATGCTTCTATAATAATATATAGTATTTTTACATATGGCTCATTACTTTTTCGTAATACCTCTGTGTGCTCTTAACTTTATATCTTATACCTCCTTGCCATGAACGAATAGCACGTTCTACATTGTTCTCAGGATTATAATATGACTGAATAACAATAAACATCTCTTTGGATTTTTGCATATTATATCGGTCGTTCATGGTATATCTGGTACTGCTACCACGCCGTTTCAAAATATTATTAACCTCATTAACGAGAGCCGGTGAAATTTGCATTGGACAAGCATAGATACCATTTCTAGCATTGACATTTCCTCTGATCTCTACCTGAACAATGGCTTCAATCACAGGATCCCAGTTGAACTGGCTGCTTTGTGCATTCGCATTTAATGACATAACACCAAAAAAGAACATTGTCAATACGTACTTCATCAATTTTTTCATCATTCAAACATTTATGGAGCCAATAAAAAAACAAAATAATTTTCGACTAAGAAAAAAGTGTCGAAATAAAGAAGCTCCGATTCATACTGGAATGGTACTCAAACATAGAGCAAGGCCATTCTTTTACTAAACACGATGCAAAGTTAGTAAAAAAAACGCATAAATCTATCATAAAATAGGAACTATTGACCAATTTTAAGATAAATAAACATTCCGCCCCGGCTCTCCGTATGGAGCTCCGGGGCGGACGTCATATGAAAGAGGGCGGTCACCTACTCTCCCGCATTGCATTGCAGTACCATCGGCGCAGGCGGGCTTAACTTCTCTGTTCGGGATGGGAAGAGGTGGGAC
>JAFZAE010000131.1 GCA_017548385.1 Prevotella sp. | reverse complement strand
CCCAGAACTCTTTGCCTTGGTTCTCGTTACCAATGCCAAGATACTTTAGGTTGAATGGTGCGGGATGTCCCATCTGTGCACGTTTCTTCCCCCATGTCGAAGTGACAGAGCCGTTGCAAAACTCAATGAGGTCGAGCGCATCTTTAACATAGATATCATGGAATCGCTGGCGGTCAGACGCTGTTTCGAGGGGAGCAATATATTGATGTCCTGCAAATTGACATGTCACACCGTTGTTGAGTACAGGCAGAGGACTGGCACCAAGCGACTCTGCCATGAGGAAGTATTCATAGAATCCCACATACTGCGATGTCCAGTAACCCCAGTGGTTGCGGAATCCGATTCGTTCTTCGGGTTGTCCGATGGAATTCTTCCAAAATACCTGCCCAAAATAGTTGGGGCCTTCTGATGCACATCCGCCGGGGAATCGCATGAATTTGGGATGTAAGTTTTCCAATGCTTCCATCATGTCTTTTCGGAATGGTCCGTACTTACCGCTTCTCCATAGGTGGGATGCTTCCGGTAACAAGGTGACGAAATCGAGGTAAAAAGTACCCTCTTTATCGCCCATGATGACCAATCGGCTGTCTGAAGACCGCAATGCTTTCAACCTACCGGAATACTTCTTCCATCCATCTTTCAATTTGGATATCTTGATGATGTTGGAGTTGATGTTTCCGTTGATGTCCTCTAGCCAGACGCACACTTTGCCCTTGTATTGCTCTCCTTGCAGATAGAGTCCAAGGTTGTATTTCACCTTCGCCTCGACAGGCAACGATGGGCGCTGCGTGTTATTGGAATAGATGGCTCCTCGTTCGCGAGAACTTGGCGCAATACCGTATCCGTTGGCGGCAATGCCATATCCACTGCCTGCCGACTGGATGTCGAAACGGACACAGTATTGCACATAACGCTGTTCGTCATCGTATTTGTCATTGGGGTCATAGTTGTACTTGCGCTCTAATGTTTTGATTAGGGGATGGTCGCTCACGGCATGAGCTTGTCCTACAGCACCACCCTTGCTCACAATAGTCCACCCGAAGAAAATGGTATCGCTCTGCGAGAATTCATTGGCCGGTCCGTCAGGGACATTATATGCCTGAAATGAATTGTTCTGTATCATTTGTGCGCAGATACCACCATCAAGCGACTGGTTGATATCTTCAAAGAAGATGCCGCTAAGCGTAGGACTGATATTAATTCCAAGATTTTTTGTGTCAATACTCAATTGACGTTGCTCTGCCTGTGCCCAACCATGCGTTAGCCCAGATGCAAGTAACACTGCGGTTACCAATAAACACTTTCTCATGTGTATTAGTTGTTGAGTTTTTTTATAAATGCCGCTCTATTCGCCCTCAATTCTATGGTTTCTCAAGTACTCAACTTTTGATAGAAAAGAATAGAAACGAAATAAAAGGGAGTTAAAGGGACATTATCCCGAACTCTTTCAATTATTGTCGGAAATCGTTGCAATAGCAAGACTATTGTCCTTTTAACTACCCTTCTATTCTCTTTCACTTCCCTTCCACTTCCGAAAGTTAAGCGAAAAAATTAAAACAAGTATAATAATATTTTTCGAAAGGTGAACTATCTTCTGTTGAATCCTCCGAATCCGAAGCCCTGCTGAGGTGCTTTCTCTGGCTCACCGAAGAAGGATGCCTCAACATCCTTGTCGTTCAGCTTGAACACCATGAACTTAGGATTTTTCTCTGTACAAGGAGCCCATGTGTTGCCATTCTTGCCATTCGGATTGCTGTACTTTGCAAAGTTGGTCCATGCGGTCAGCATCTTCTCTGAAAGGTCCCAGTCGCCTTGGGTCCAAGGACGCCAACAGTGCTTCAGTGACTTGAATACAAACCATAGGTCGGATGAGTGGAACGCCCCCTTCAGACGTTGAGTTACCTCTGGGTGTGAACCGTCGTCGGGCAATGGACGTGCGAACTCATAGGCCCAAGCCTTACCGCCTTTGCTCTCGCGAACCTTGCAGAACTCAGCGATGTTGGGAGCCATATCACCCATATCGTTGAGGGTGTAGCCAATCATATATGGAACATCGGCCAAGGTGCCCTCGCGGGTGGCGTCGTCGAAACTCTTGACGCTCACATAACCGTCAATCATTGGCATAAAAGCCATTCCCATGCGCATCATTCCCATCATACCACCGCCGTTCTGTTGTCCGCCGTTGTTGACTTGTCCGTAAATGGTGGGCAGGGCGAAAATGGTCTCAGTCGATGCCTGGCGCATCTTCTGCAGGTCGGTCAGTCCGGCCCAGTCAAACATCTTCTTAGCATTGGCGGCAGCATCTTCGATTGAGCCCCCACTATAGCGGCCACCCATCATGCCACCTCCGTTGGGATTGGGAATGCTGAGTCCTTGAGCACTCATGATAACAGCCTTGTGGAACAGACCACGAGCCAACGGTGACTCACAGAGGGTGCGCACGCTGCCACCACCAGCACTCTGTCCGAAAATCGTCACGTTGTTGGGGTCGCCACCAAACTGTGCAATGTTTTTCTGAATCCATTTCAATGCCTCAATCTGGTCGAGAATACCATAGTTGCCAGATACATTGTGAGCACTTTCCTCTGCCAGTAAGGGGTGTACCAGGAATCCGAAGATACCAAGACGGTAGTTGATAGATACGAGCACCACATCCTTGGCACCCCATTCCTGACCGTCGAACTCAGGCTCTGAGCCGAATCCCTCGCGATAGCCGCCACCATGAATCCACAAGGCAACAGGAAGTTTCTTGCCCACTTGGCCTGGGGCCTTCGTCCATACATTCAGATACAGACAGTCCTCGCTGAAAGCTGCCTCCTTGCCGTAGCCCCACTCGGTATAATAGCCACCGGGATATTGGATAGCCTGATAACTCGGACGACCAAAGGTGTCGCAAATCTTAACACCCTTCCAAGGCACGACGGGCTGAGGTTCTCTCCAACGGTTCTCCCTGATAGGAGGAGCAGCATAAGGAATACCACGATAGACATACACGTCGGGATGATCGTCGGCCAATACGCCTTGAACCTGACCACCTTCAATTGTTAACACTGGATTTTCTGCTGCAAAAGCAGATACTGCTACCATGAGCAGAAGAGGCAAAAAGAATTTTTTCATAATGAATAGATTTTAAACTTTCATATATTACTACCTTAAATTTGTGGCATAGTTAGCAGATTCTCGCATTTTCACGGTAAAGTCAGCCTTGTCCCTTTCCTTTGGCATGTGATATGAAATTGGAACCGTTTCCAATAAGGCTGAACGTAAGTATTTTTACAATGTTATTTATTTTCAACGGCAAAAATACAAAATTTTGATGACTTATTGTTATTTTTGTACCCAAATTATTATGTAGGACTCTGTCTTACCCTAAAATTATGCCGTTTTGAATTAATTTGATCAGTATGAAAAGAGTTATCAGTACAACAAATGCTCCTGCTGCAATCGGACCTTATAGTCAGGCTATACAAGTCGGAAACCTCGTTTACACATCGGGCCAGATTCCCATTGATCCCGCAACAGGCTCTTTTGTCGAGGGTGGCATCAAGGAACAAACCCGTCAGTCACTTTTGAATGTGAAGGCTATCTTGGATGAAATCGGTCTGACAATGGGCAATGTGGTGAAAACGACAGTGTTTATGGCAGATATGAACGATTTTGCCGATATGAATGCGGTCTATGCTGAGTTCTTCTCCGAACCATACCCCGCCAGGTCTGCTGTAGCTGTGAAAACTTTGCCCAAAGGGGCATTGGTGGAAATTGAAGTCGTGGCTTCACAATGCAACCAATAATAATACCCAATATGTGGTATGGCATTTAACTATATCGTGCTATTTCATAGTTAAGTTATTAGTCGTAACTTTGCACCCGAATATTTATTATTTGTTTTTCATCGACGTTCGGTGACAGAGATTACACATCAATTATATCAAATATTACAAATGCAGCACTGCAGAAAGTTGTGCGAATGTGGTATGAATAGTATAGACTATAAAAGGAAATGAAAACAGTATTAGTGACAGGTGCCAATAAAGGCATCGGCTTCGGTATTGCGAAGCATTTGGGAAACAATGGATGGAAAGTCATCGTCGGGGCACGTAATCAGGAACGCGCCGAAAATGCCATCAATAAATTACGCTCTATGGGAATCGACGTGCCTGGTTGGGTGAACATCGAACTGGCAGATTTGGCAAGTATCGAAAATGCAGCCAAGGAAATCAATGAGAAATATTCTGACTTGTCGTTGCTGGTGAACAACGCGGGTATTCCTGGCGATATGAGTGTGGACAGTCAGCATACGGAAATCAGCGTTATCAGGGAAACTCTTGATGTGAACTTCATCGGCACCTTCGCATTGACTAAGGCACTGATTCCACTGCTCAGTAAAAATGGCGGAAGGATTGTCAACGTGACCGTTCCGTCAGAGATTAGTCCTTATTGGCATCCCTTAGCCTATGTGACCAGCAAAGCCGCTCAGAATGCTATGATGGGTGTGATGGCGATTGAGTTTCAGCAACAAGACATACCCGTTGAAATCTTTTCTGTCCATCCAGGTCCCACGACAACTGACTTGAATGGCAACATGAGCCTCCCCGGTTTCCACGACATTGAAACTGTTGGCCTGAAAATGGCCGAACTCATCAATGACGGCCAGAATCATCAGGGAGAGTTTATCGAACTATATCCGATTGTCGAGGAATAGTCCTAACTCAAATGCCTCTTTCAAGGCATTACTATTCTTAATGTCGCCCTTATCCTTCGTTCCACGAACTAATACACGGCCAGCATCCTTCAACTTAAAGAAATACAGACATAACTGATATTGGGTGAGGATGCTGTCGAATAGTTCGGGGAGTGTGGCGGCACCTACGAGCAGAAGTGCCATCTTTCGGATATGGAATGTATCTCTGATTGGATTATGGCATCGGTCGATGACAGCCTTTAGTTGAGCACTCAGTCCATAGAAATATACAGGCGAGGCAATCACGAGCATATCTGACTCTTTCATCTTCTTATAGACGAGAGGCATATCGTCTTTTTGTACGCATATGTTGTCTGTGTTTTTGAAGCAAGCATTACAACCCAGGCAAGGATTAATCTTGTAATCGTGAACAGACACAACTTCAACATGATGCTTTTGTGAGGCACCTTTGACAAATGCCTCCACCAGCAAATCTGTGTTGCCTCCCTTTCGAGGACTTCCAGAGAGAATCAGTATGTTCATAGCTCTTCCACGAATTTTATAAGTTTGGCATTAAACATATCGGATTGTTCCATGTGGATGAAGTGACCGCAAGTGGTTAATTCTGTATAGTCGAGTTGGGGGTATAGGCGTTCCATCTTTTCTCGATTATCTGGGTCAAGGCCACTGTTCTGAGTACAAATAACCATCGTTTTTGCACGCAAGGGGTCTTGTGGCCACCATTTACGCTCTACAAGATGGCGCATGGTGCTCGATGCAACATATTGTGGCGTCTTGGGCATCACGTTCATAGCATAGTCGCTAATCTCCTGGGGGGTATCCGGTCCTGCCAGCGACGACACGAAACCCTCTATGACCTTCGCACAATCAGCACCATCGAAAGAATGGCCGAACTGTTCGACAGCTTCCACGTATTCAGGCGTTTCCGTACCATCGTAAAAACAATAGACACCATCGACGTCGACAAGACTTCCTTGACGACTGCTTGTCATCAACGTATGACGGCATACAGGTGTACCGAGACTATGACCTACGAGGACAACAGACTCAATGTTGTTCTTGTCCAACACCGCATTGATGGCTTGGGCAAAGAAATCAAGGGTGTATTCCACATGTGGTTTGCTGCTTTTGCCATAACCTGGCAGGTCAATGAAAACGAGTCGCAGATTTTCTTTGTCACGCAGACCTTCAAACTGCTTCTCCCAAGTGTTGAGGTCGCAGCCAAAGCCATGAACAAAACAGATGGTTTTCGAAGCGTCATTGTGATCATAAATCTTATAATGTATGCTGACGCTATCATCAATGGTGACGTTCTGCGAAGTCAAGTCGTTTAAAGACTCTGGCTTTTTGCTGCAACTTGCCAGTATTACACCAAGCAAAAGCAACATGAATAGTTTGTTTTTCATCATATAATAAGTTTGAAGTTTCGCATTCGCTCAACTTTCTATAGCTAAAGAGTAATTAAAGAGAATAGAAGGGTAGTTAAAAAGACAATAGTCTTGCTATTGCAACGATTTCAACACAAAAATCGAAACAAATCGGGGGTGATGTCCCATTAACTCCTTTTCTATCCCTTTCCATTCCTTACTTGCAATAGTTGAGGAAAAAGATTAATGTTCAAATTCCAGTCTCAACACTCTGATGGGGCGGTTTTCGCCCTGATACTGGTTCGCATCGATGCAGGTCTCCCCAGTGGGAATGAAACCGCATTTCTCCATGACGCGCCCTGAGGCAGGATTGTCAATGAAGTGACCGCTGATGAGCGATTTGATTTCCGTTGTTCGGCGGATATGGTCTAACATCAGTCTCAGTGCTTCAGTACAGATGCCTTGATTCCAATATGGCTTAGCTACCCAATAGCCAATAAGAGGTTCACCGTCACGGGCAGGAAGATCGCATTCGCACGAAGGACCATAGCCCATGGCACCGATGGCCTCACCGGTCTCTTTGAATTCTATCGCCCATGTGTTGGTAACGTCATGAAATACGGTTCGGATAATCTCCAGACTTTCCTCCACGCTTTGATGAGGAGCCCAACCTGCACAAGGCCCCACGTCAGGATCTGATGCCCACTTAAAGAGAGTTTCAGCATCATTCTCGCACCATGGACGCAACTTAATTCGATTTGTTTCCATTTTTTCCTTCTATGATTTTCGAAAGATGATATACTTATTCCATGCCTCTGTTAGATGCTCCGTGCTATATGCCTCTTCAAAGAATGATGTGTGGCATTCGTCTTTGTAGGGAGACCAGTTGCCACATATCGTGCCATCGTGGGCAATGACGGGTTGGAAGATGCCGCTGTTGTTGTGGGCATGATGTTTGTGCTCGGGTGGAAGTACAATGTCCCGACTCTTGTAACTGATGAGATACTCGTCGTAAGGTGGTATCAGGATGTACTTTCCTTTTCTGAATCCTCGCGTGCGACAATCATCCGTCACATAGAAATCCCTGCCTCGCCACCTATTCACATGAATCGTGTCGCCCATGAGGGCTATGCCTCTTCGACAGTCACTGATGTTCAGTCCTGACCACCATACGAAATCCTCCAGTGTTGCCGGCTGACGGCTTTGGAAATATTTGCGTGTAAAGTGCATCAATGCCTCGTCTCTGTCCATCTTCGTCCTATGCCGCACCTTGTTGGCGGTGAGTGCATAAGTGGCTTTCATCGGCAAGAGATCTCCACTGCAAAAAATGCCTGTCATCTCTGCCATACGGATATGGTATGATAGACGATGGTCATCCATCTGAAGGCCTTTATCCGCTATGGCACGGACGAAATCCTCTTTGGTGGCACTCCCCAGGTCGTTGGCAGTCTGGGTCAGAATGTCCCTGACATGTATCAGTTCCTCGTCGGGAATGGAGATTTTGTTGCTGCTCATCCATCCTTTCGTCACTGCGATGGCCTTGGGCCCAATAAGGTCTATCATAGCCCAGTAGTTTTCGGCTGATACCAACTGCCAGGTGCCTCTCATCAAGTGCAGACGGATGATTCGACCATCATCATAAGCTTTTTTGAATGCATTGTGCGATGGCTTGAGTGTTCGCATCTCCACAGCCCACCGCATCATGCGATATTCCTGTGCTTGCATGGCACCCATATAATTGACCAGTCCGGCAGGGTCGCTAAATTGGGGTGCGATGAGTTGTTGGTTGAGAAGTCGTACGGATATTGGATTCATTATACCCACTCAAAGTTTTCTTTGTTTGCACCGACTTCAAAATGGTACTTGGCAATGCCCAAATCCATATGGGTGTATCCAATCAGGGAAAATCCTTTTTTCGCATGTACCAGGTGCCGACCATTTTCCATACCGATGTATTCAAATGAGAATTTCTGTTGGTTTACGGCTGTAGGAGCAAGCAAGGCTGCTTCAACACCCTTTCTAAACCATGATGGGGTGGTGTCGTTTGCATTGCTAACTTGTTGTACCTTCTTGATTTTATGGCCAACACCCTGTGTCACACCATAGCCAAGGGCAATATAGCATGCTATTTTCTCACCTTCTTCAAGCACGTACGTCCCAGGGACTTTTGAATAACTGAGCCCAACCCAGCAAGTGTTTAATCCAAGCGTCTGCGCCAAAAGAACTAACTGTTCACCATAGTAGCCTACACGCTCGTCCAGGTCTGCTGCCTTTTGTCCTGCCACGACAAGGTAGTTGGTGACCCCTCGGAATTTGCCGTATTTGGCCAATGTACCAAGGAATGCCTTTGGCTCGTTCATAATCAACTGAATATGCAAATGCCCTTCATGGTTCAACTCGGCAATTTTCTCTTGAAGCACTTTGACGATATCTTCTGTCAATGGTTGTTCCTTATATGCCCTTACGCTATGTCGGGCTTCGATGGCTTCTTGTATGGTCATATGAGTACGAAGATTATTTAAACAGATACTGCGCGAACTCATGCAACGATTTGCGCCACACTTGCCACTCATGGTCACCGGGATAGGAGTTGAAACGTACCTCCACTCCGCCGTCACGCATCTTCTTCACGATGTTGCGTGTATATTCTATACGTGGATCTTGCTCGCCGCAACTCACGAAGAATACGTCAAACTGCTTGTTGAACGTCTTGGTATCTGTCAACATACCTGGCACCTCGGTTTCCAGGTCAAAGTTTGATGCCCCTGAAATACCACCGAACATACCCGTTGAGAATACGCCCACATTGGCAAACACTTCAGGGTCGCGCAGACCAATATAGAATGACTGTCCGCCACCCATCGACAAGCCACACATGGCACGGCTCTTACGGTCTTTTTTTACGCGGTAGGTCTTTTCCACAAACGGTATCACATTCTCTATCAGTTCACTGCGGAAAGTCTGCATGCCTTGCCAACTGTAACCGCCGCCCATACCGCCGTTGCGTGACCGCACATTACTGTTGGCACTTACCACAATCATTGGCGTCGCCTTGCCGGCAGCAATCAGATTGTCCATAATCTGAGCGGTACGACCCTGCTCCATCCATCCGCGATGGTCTTCACCGCCACCATGTTGGATATAGACAACGGGATACTCCTGCTTACTCTCATTGTAGCCGGCGGGGGTATAGACCATCAACGGACGCCATGACTCATCCACTTTGG
The DNA here is from genome assembly GCA_017548385.1 of Prevotella sp. Classification (GTDB taxonomy): domain Bacteria; phylum Bacteroidota; class Bacteroidia; order Bacteroidales; family Bacteroidaceae; genus Prevotella. The sequence continues at coordinate 2,997 of JAFZAE010000131.1, read as the reverse complement.
AATAGTAATATACTGTTCGCACTTCACCATGTGGCACATCCTGTACCTCAAAGTCATCCATCCCCGCCTCTGCAATCTCAATGGCACTTGACCAACGGCTGCAACCGTAGAATGTCTGGCTCGCTGGATCTGCTACTGATACACCATTCACAACCAGCGAATAGTAATGGAATCCTGGCACCTGTGGCTTGGTGGTCAACGTCCACACTCCTGCTTCGGAATTAACCATATCATACTTGGTACCGCACAAGTCAATTTGCACGCTCTGTGCCTGTGGGGCATTCACACGGAACATCACGCTATTATCAGACAGTACACGTGGATAAGAAAAGCGGTTAATGTTTGTCACTGGGGAGTATGACCCTTCGGGGAAACTCTCTCTGCGGAATCCCTGTCCTGCAACTTGAGTGCAGAAAACGGCCGTAAGCATGACGGCCAACATTTGTTTGAAAGTTCTCATAGCTATTATTCTTCTTCTATTTCACAACGCAAAAATCCCATTTCTTTGGCCTTTTCTTCATTCATCAGATAATATATGGCCTCGCCCTCATTACAGGTTTCTCCTTTGCTGTTGATAATCTCAGCATTGATATAAGCCAGATTACGCACTTGTTTCGTCACCTTGGCACGTATGGTCAGCGCTGGATCTGTTGTGGAAACAGCCTTACGGAACTTCACATTCAGTTGGACGGTGTAGCCACTGGTTTGTAATTTACGCGTGACCACCCATCCGCAGACCTCGTCTATCAACGTACTAAGGATGCCACCGTGAATTGTGTCAATCCAACCTTGATAGTGGGGGCCTGGATGCCATGTGCTCACGATATAGTCACCATCTTCGTAGAATTCCAAATGAAGTCCTATCGGATTATTTGGACAACAACCGAAACAGTTGTATCCGGGATGGTTAAGCCAAGGGTTTATTATCTTCTTCATCTCTGTGTGGTATTTGCTCGTTTCAGCACTTTCTTGCCGTTTATGATGTATAACCCGGGTTGTGTGGGCGCACTATTCAGACGTTGCCCTGTCAGGGTGAAAATGGAGTCATAAGAGGTCGGGGGAATGATATTTGATGATGACACATTGGTAGGTTTTATGTCGGCATCAAATTCGATAGACTGTTGTGGTAGAATGCAGTCGCTGACAATCTGCACATTGCTACCATTGGCATCGGGAATGGCCGCTATTTCCATCCAACATTCTTCACCAGGGAGCAGCCCCCGCAGGGTGGTGGACGACCGGATGTCGCCAATGGCAAACCAAGCATCTCGGTAGAGTGGGGCAATGCCTTCGTTGGCAACTAACAGACGGGTGGAATTTCCATCTGTCTGACATTGTTTGACGACGAAGTGGTAGCCGGTGACCATCGAACCTTCACGAAATCTCTCAGGGGTGGCAACGCCACCACGGGGCGCATCGTTGGCTATCATGAAAGTGATGTGGTATTTGGTGGCTTGCTCGGTCCAAGTATGACCATATAGACCATTGGGATTAAGGAAATTTTTCTGGTCATTGGAAGAATAGTAACTGATCTCGCCGCCGCATACACCCGTCTGCCAACATGTGCCGTAGCCGATGGCATTCCAACATTCTTCGTTGTACCCATCACCGCTACCGAGTTCGTGGGCCTCATGCATGAAAGAATCGTCAAATAAACCGAATTGCAGGGCCATCAGGTCGTTGTCGTCTACTATGGGCGAGTATTCGTCATCGGCAGCGTCTATGGACACTGCCCATGGAATGTCGGTCATAACGGTGCTCATATGTTGGAAAAACTGCTTCTGGAAAGCTTTCGAGGGGAAGTTCTTGCCCAAGACTAACTTGGTGCCATAGATATGATACTCCGACCAATGACCAAAACCGACTTCCAGAAATGCCAGACGGGCATCGTGGGCATAACGCAGAGCAAGGTCGGTATAGAACTGCATGGTAAAACGTTGCAGTTCAGTATTGCTCCAGTCGGCATAGTAGGTTGGACCGTCTCCACCGGGATTCTTTGAGTAGGTCTCCTTGTAATCTGGCAGCTGCTTGATGTAATCGGGTACAGCAGTTGTCCCCTTTTTCCCATCAACATCTGTTCCTGAAGGATACTCATAACGGAAACGGGCTATCAACTGATGCCCACGGCTGGCGACATCGTCCAACAATGTGTCGAACCAACTCCAGTCGTAGATAATGGAACCGTCGTCCTCGCAGCCTGTCACAACTTTGCAGGGCAGACAATAGGCGAATTCCAATTGGATGGTTTCCCCGTATGTGGCATGACGTTCACGGGCTTCATCTGGCCACAGCACCAGGCCGGTCATTGGCTGCGGATGAGAAATATGTCTCGTCAGCGCCACCGATTGCCACGTCTGTGCATGGCAGACCGTAAGTCCGGTTGTTATCATTATTGCCAACAATAATAATCTTGTCAACTTATAACCCATTGTCGTCATAGATTAAAAATGTCCAATCACATTTGTTATTGTCAAGCTGTAGATGCTTGTAGTCTGCAAAATTACTATTTTTTCTCAATTATTTGTTATTTTGGTATTAAAAATAGATATTACCATATCTTTGGCTAAATGGGTGATAATATAAAGCATTTGGCTCATCTTAACTCCTCTGTTTAACTCCCATATATAACTCCTCATCATAAATTCTTTTCGTAACTTTACATAAGTTACTTCATCTCGGCATAAAAAATAAAATGAGTTTTATTTTGTTCTGCACTCGATTTTTCGTAACTTTGCAGAAATCTATAGAATTGGTATGGAAAATGGACTTTTGTCTTAATACCGATTTATTTGTAAAATAATATCTTGAATCACGATGAAACACTATCTGAAAAAACTAGAGGACACCATCCGTGAACGATGGAACCAAATGGCGCTCTGTGACTATGAAGGCGATTCCTTTACGTATGCAGACTTGGCAAAAAACATAGAAATGTTCAGGCTTTTCCTCAATGATGCCGGTATACCAAAGCGCAATAAAATTGCCATCTGCGCCCGT
>JAFZAE010000130.1 GCA_017548385.1 Prevotella sp. | reverse complement strand
TATGAAAATATTTTTCCCTTTCGCTGTAAATACAGCAAAAAGAAAGAAAAAATACAGCCAGAGGAAAAAAATACAGCCAGAGGAAAATTTTGGACGGATAAAATTTCGGTAAAGACCGAATTTTGACATAAAAAGAAAAGCCAGGCCCACATCCCTGCGAGCCCAGCCGATAAATTGTCTTCCGCGACTAAAATCGCGCCTTAGTGCTAAAGCATCTAAGATTTGTCAATTGAGTAAAGTCGTGCCATCGAGGCACATTCTTTACTCAGCGTCTCCTGTTGGTCCGTCGCCACCACCATCGTCACTCTTGGTGAACTGCTTGGTGGTCACTGCACTGCTTACACCATCCTTGACTGAAATCGCTTTCACGGTTGCAGTGTTGGAGAGGGTGATGGCCTCACTGTAGAGCGTGCTCGCAGCCGTAGGCGTAGTGCCGTCGGTGGTGTAGTGGATCTCAGCACCATCCGGACCTGTGATAGTCACCGAAGTCGTCTCAGCAAAGGGCGTCACACCACTGATAGTCGGAGCTGCAAGGGTCTGCTGTCCACCACCGCCGGAGTCATCGCTGCCACCACTGTCAGAAGGAACAGATGCCACAGCGGTGTTACCATTGAGGAAGCGCTCCTGACCGACAGGATAGGTTGCAATAGCTTCTGCAAAGGAGGGAGTTGCATCAGTTACATCGAAACGAGCATTGCTACGACGCCAGTTGCCGTTTACACAGCGAGAGGTGATGGCTGCCATGTAGGTGTTGGTTACGCTTGCATTTGTTGCAAACGCATGTGACATACGCACTTCTACCTTTAAGGTGTTAGAGGTGAAGGAAGGTGTTGCAGAGACAACGTCACCCTCGACTGCGATGTCGAAAGACTCCAAAACTGTTGCTCCGCTCTTGTAAGTGAAGCGAACAGCACCGAATCCATAGAAGCCGTCAGCCTTTGGATACATTACTGCAACGGTGCACATGTTGTCGAAGTACCTACATCCCATGGCCTGAGCCACTTCCGCAATTGTTCCGTTTGCTGTGGGAACAAGATTCAGAGTTACCTTTTTGTTAGCAACATCCACACTCTCGATTACAGCGTCGACAAGTGCATCGGGGAGTGAACCCTTGGAGATGATGTAGCTGCCGCGGACGAGACCGCTCTTTTGGTACTCGTTGAATCCGAAGAATCCATTGTCGTATTCCTTTGCAGTGCGGAGTTCTTTGTAGTTCTCTGAACTGAACATACGGAAGCACTGCATGCCTGCAGTAGTTCCCTCAAAAGAGTGATCACAGATGAACTTCATTGCTGAGTAAGCAGCCGAGATGGTTGTAACCATACAACGCTGAGTCATCTGTGCTGGGGTCCGAGGGTTTTTGCCACCCTCCACACGGTCTTTCGTGATTTGTTTTCCGTCCACCACACTGTAGGTGTGGGACTTGGTGCTGCCACGACGCAGACCATAGTAGCCTGATGATTTGGCCATAATAATAGGTGTCGATGTTTTTAAGACTTACCCGGCGGTTAGTACCATTTTAAGCTTAATTTTTAAACCTAGAGGAAACCTAGCGGTAACCTAGCGGTAATCTAGCGGTAACCTAGCGGCACTCTTTTGGCATCTGCCGAGTTTCTGTCTGGCATTGACGAGTGCAAAGGTAAGCAGGTTTTATATAGTGACCAAAGAAAAAAAGCACTGCTTTGGGGCAGTGCAGTAATGGTGCAGTAAAAGTGCAGTATTAGTGCATTTTTACAATTTTAACTGGTTCATCCAGTTCCTGTATTGGGCTATATAGATGTTCGCATCGTGAAGGATTTTCCACAGCTTTTTCGATGTGTCAGTGCAGGTCTTGGCATCCCGATATTTCTTCACCAAGGTGATGATTTCCGTGTCGTTTTTCATTGCCCGGGCAGATTCCAGGAACCGTTTGGCTGTATCATCATCTTTGAAGTACAGGGAGAGTTTCAGCAGCAGTTCATCGTCGGCCTCCTTGTCGGGCTCTGGGGGTACAGGAGAAGGTGTGCTATGTTGCTCGTCGTATTCCTGGAGGACAGCTGCGATGGTCATGACTTTTAGCCAATTGTCGGGATTGTAGCATTTGTCTGGATCCAGTTCTTCCGAACCGTCGGCTTTTTCAAAAATAGAAAGAAATTCCCGCTTCCCTTCTTCTACGACCAGATAGTCCCTGACCCAGGGCCTCAGCACCTTGTCTTCCTCCAGTTTGCGGATGAGCTCTTCCCTTGTTCCATTCATATCGTTTCTCCAGACATCTATTAAATCATCCCTTATGAAGTCATGGCGAAATTCCTCTATTAATCCACGAAAGTTGTAAGCTAATCTTTTTTCAAGAAAGGAGAGGCTATTGAACAACAATGCAAATTCACGAATATACTTGCGAACATCTTCATATATATTCTTACATTTAGTCCTCTCTTCACTTTCAAAGGGAGCAAAAGCATATTTCATTTCCCAATCCTGGACTGTACCGACATCTTTCATTAATTCTTCCCTTATATCACGTCTTAGATACCCGCTTGTGCAAATACGAAGAGCCTTTTCTGTGTCGGTCCAAGTTTTTTCTGCCTTTTTAGTTTTTTTTGTTTCAGTCACTTCCATATCAAATGTCGGTAACTTGTGTAATATTTCAAAAGTTTTATTCAGGCGAGATATAACTTCCTTATCATGTGGACACTTCAAGAAACGTAACTTTTTGAAGTTCTCCCTATATTGTTCAGTATCACAGTTGATATCAAGGTAGAAACCTGTATTCGCAAAGAGAAGGTCGCGAAGAATCTGAAGAGCGGCATGAAGTATATTTATGTAGCTGTCAAAGAGCAAAGGTGGCATCTTATGCTCGTCGATATATGTTGCCAGGGCATCAACATGATTTGCCTGCTTTTCAATACTCTCCCATCTGATTTTCAAATACCATCGACTGAGATCGAACACTTTATCAGGATACATAGACTTAATATAAT
>JAFZAE010000129.1 GCA_017548385.1 Prevotella sp. | reverse complement strand
GTGCTCACGGGCGTACTTCTCCTTGGCCTCTTTGTAAATAATGGCTGCACTTTCCACCTCCATCACATGGGCGAAGCCCAACTCATAGAGAGCGGCGTAAACTTTCGACACACTTATCTCGTCGGGAAACTGACCCAAAAAAACCGAGGGAAGCAGGGCCACAGAGTGCGGATATTTTCGGAACATTCCGAAATCATCGTCCTTGATAGCGACAGCTTGGACAGGACACACCTCATAGCAGCGTCCGCAGTCAATGCAACGGTGCTCCTGAATGGCCGCTTTGCCAGAACTGATGCGTATGGCCTCCGTAGGACAAATCTTCATGCAGCGCGAGCAACCAATGCAGCGCTCATCCTCTATATGTAGTGCGTGATAAAAAGCCATAATGATTTATATTTATGATCTATGATTTATGATTTTAGAGTGGCTACGCAGGCAGCGACAATTCACTCATAATTCATCACTCATAATTCATAATTATTAATTGAAGTTAACTTCCATTTCCACCGTGGTGCCAACGCCAACCTCGGAAGTAACATTCATTTTGTCGACATTCTTTTGCATGTTGGGCAGACCCATACCTGCGCCGAAGCCCATGTCGCGGACCTCGGGACGGGCCGTGGAGTATCCCTCCTGCATGGCCAAAGCGATATCGGGAATGCCGGGACCCTTGTCGGCCACCACCATCCTTATCTTGTCACTGTCAATATCCACTTCCACCTTGCCTCCATAGGCGTGAGCGATGGCATTGACCTCGGCCTCATAGAGAGCCACCACCACGCGCTTCACCACTTGAGGATTGACATTCAGTTGTTTCAGCGTCTTTTTAACAGAACTCGATGCCTTGCCAGCATTGACAAAATCGCCTTCAATAACAGTATATTCCTGGTGCATAATACAATCAATATAAAGGTTTCATTCCGAGATCCCACAACAATCCGCAAGTCTTGAACATCGAGTAGGTGCTACAAATAAGCACCATATCGTTATCCTCAGCCAGTTCTATCATATCCTCTGTGGGGCGTTTGTTGCGCACAAAAATGACCACCTCAAGGTTGGCCATGTCGCAGGTGCGGATGGTCTGCACGTTACACAGACCCGTGATGAGCACGGGTGTGTCCTTCAGCGTCAGCACATCGCTCATCAGGTCAGAAGCGAAACAGTGCTCCACCTCCATATCCAGACGCTCCTCCCCTAAAACCACAGAGGCGTCCAGTTTCTTTACCAATTCCAGTAATGTCATAATCTTTATTATTTCGTAGGGTGTTTTTAGTGTTGTTTTGTGGGTGCAAATATACACATTTTTTTTTACCCAACCAAATCTTTTTTCATCATTTAAACCCAAGACACTGACAACCAGACTCAAGCGTCCTTTCATCTCCCTACCAACTCCTACCCAAGTCCTACCATGGTAGGAGTTGATAGGGAGATGGGTAGGAGTTGGTAAGGAGATGATACGGAGTATCAGGCAGTTAAACAGGAGGCGAAAAGAGGTCTTTTGACAGATAGACAATAAAAGAAAAAAAAATGCGTTATTGGGTTATTATGAATAGAATAACACCATTGCAAGCAGGCGATACCGTAGCCTTGGCGGCGACGGCGCGCAAGGTGAGTCCCGAAGAAATGGAACAAGCCATTAAGGAGCTACGCTCATGGGGACTCAACGTGCTAGTTCCCGAAGGGTTATATGCAGAAGAGCATCAGTTTGCCGGCAGCGATGCCCACCGCACCTCCTTGTTACAGGAATGCCTGGACAACCCCGAAGTAAAAGCCATCCTCTGCTGCCGAGGCGGATACGGCACTGTTCGAATCATAGACCAACTGGATTTCAGCCACTTTGCCGACCATCCGAAGTGGATTGTAGGCTACAGCGACGTTACTGTACTCCATAGTCATATCCATGCCACCTTAGGACTGCCGACCCTCCATGGCATCATGCCCATCAATTTTGGTCCCCAAGCTACACCAGCCACAGAAAGTTTGAAGAACGTGTTGTTCGGGGGAAAGTTTGATTATCAGTTCGATGCGACAGAAATGCCTCACGCTAAATCTCTACAATCTGGGCAAAATGATGTTACTGACGGAATTGTTGTAGGGGGGAACCTCTCGATTCTCTACAGCCTCTGCGGTTCACGGTCTCAGATCGATACCAGTGGGAAAATACTTCTCATTGAAGACCTTGACGAATACCTATACCATATCGACCGCATGATGCAGGGGCTCAAGCGATGCGGCATGCTCGACGGTCTGGCGGGTCTCATCGTGGGCGGCATGACCGACATGCACGACAACGCAGTACCGTTCGGGGAAACAGCTGAGGAAATTGTGGCCGATGCTGTAGCCGAACAGGACTACCCCGTGGTATTCGGAGCCCCATTCGGACACCTGGGAGACAACAATTTAGCAATTCCACTAGGAACAAAAATAAGACTCGAATCCATCAATTCAAAAAAAGTTCGTATATTTGCACCCTGAATGCTCCTGATACACGTACCGAAACT
>JAFZAE010000128.1 GCA_017548385.1 Prevotella sp. | reverse complement strand
TAGGGGTGAGAGATATGATTAATTAGGAATTAGAAATTAGAAATTAGGAATTGGAAATTAGGAATTGGAAATTAGGAATTGGAAATTAATAATTTGGATTTAGTGTAAGTAGAGCATTTGTCCCTTTAACTACTCTTTAACTACCTTTTAACTACCCTTTAACTACCCTTCAATCTTCCCCAACAGCGTGGCACTGGTGGAGCCGGTGATTCTCACGCTGACAGTCTCTCCGATGTGGTGGTTGCCTTTGTCGAAGACCACGGCCTTGTTCTGTTCGTTGCGCCCCATGAGTTGTTGTCGTGAGCGCTTGCTATAGCCCTCCACCAGCACATCGAAGGTCTTGCCCACATCGCGGGCATTGGCCTCTGCCGACAGTTGGGTCTGCAACTGTATCAGTTCGTTCAGTCGACGGATTTTCTCCTCTTCCGGCACATCGTCGGGCAGGTGTTTCGAAGCGTATGTCCCCGGACGCTCGCTGTATTTGAACATAAACGCCGAGTCGTAGCCCACCTCACGCATCAGAGAGAGCGAGAGTTGGTGGTCTTCTTCCGTTTCACTGTGATAGCCCACGAAGATATCTGTTGACAGTCCACAGTCGGGGATGATACGACGGATGGCCTCTACACGGTTGAGGTACCACTCGCGGGTGTATTTACGGTTCATCAGTCGCAGGATACGGTCGCTGCCGCTCTGCACGGGCAGGTGGATATGGCGGCACACATTGGGTGTGTCGGCAATCACTTGCAGCGTCTCGTCGCTCATATCCTTGGGATGGGAAGTAGTAAACCTCACTCGCATCTGAGGCGCTGCCTCTGCCACCATACGGAGCAACTGTGGGAAGGTCACGTCAAGGCCGTCGGCCGTGGCATGATAGGAATTCACATTCTGTCCCAACAATGTCACCTCCTTGAAACCTCGCGCCTGCAGGTCTGCCACCTCACGGAGGATACTGTCCACATCGCGCGAGCGCTCACGACCACGAGTGTAGGGCACGATGCAATAGTGGCAGAAATTGTTGCAGCCACGCATGATGCTCACAAATCCACTAATATGGCTGCCGGCGATACGCTGTGGCACCACATCGCGGTATGTCTCGGTGGTGGAAAGTTCGATATTGATGGCTTTCTGTCCCATCTCAGCCTGCGCGATGAGGTCGGGTAGTGTGAGATAGGCATCCGGACCAGCCACCAAGTCGGCATGGTGCTTCTCAAGCAGCTCATCCTTCACTCGCTCGGCCATACAGCCCAGCACGCCGAGAATCATCCGATGACCTTTGCGTACCTCTGCATGCAGGGCCTCCAAGCGACGGTAAATCTTCTGTTCGGCATTGTCACGCACGGAGCAGGTGTTCAGGAAGACAGCGTCGGCCTCTTCGAGGTTCTGACATGCCTCATATCCAGCCATCTGCATGATGGAGGCCACCACCTCGCTGTCGGCCACATTCATCTGGCATCCGTATGTCTCAATATATAGTTTTTTCATTATCCAAAATTTGAATGCAAAGTTACTAAAAAAATTCGATTAAGTGAATGAAAAGAAAGCTCGTTTTCTTTTCTGAGCATGAGAAAATGATCGAATGAACATGAGAACCGCTTTATTTCGACAAACAAACTATGTCTATCCCGACATCAAGCCAAGCGCATTTTGAGCTAAACGATCCCCTATAGCCCTATCGGGGCGTCAGAATACAGCCGGGGGTGACACCCCCGGTAATGCAGGCACATTCAATTAGCCCCGACGGGGCGACAGAAAATAACATCACAATGTAGGGACGCAATGTTTCGCATCCGTTTTTTCAACATATAATTACCATATAATTATTCACGAATTTTATTGACTAATTTATGGTCAATTAATGGTAATTACATATTGAACCTTTCCTCGCGCAGCGACTCTCAAATCCTCGGACATACACGGGGTATGTCCCTACGCTAAAAACTCCTAATTTCCAATTCCTAACTATTTTCGCCCCTACTCCACTTCATCAGCAGCCAGTAGGTAAGGCCGCCACTGACCAGGCCGGCGATGGCATCAATGGCATAATGCGCTTTGATGTAGAACGTGGCAAAAAACATCAGGATGCCCAGTGGCAGCAAACAGTAGAACAGCCAGCGGTTGCGGGTGTGCCAAGCCAGGCACAGCAGCACTACCGTCACACTCACATGACTGCTGGGAAAAGCCGCCGTGGGACGCTCTCCTGCATCGTGAGCCTGTTGCACGAGTTGATGGAAGAAACCTTCTTTCCATCCTGGTATCGACAAGCATTTGCCATCCCATCCCGTGGCATAGAAGTCGTGGATATTGGGAAAGACGCCCTGCGCAATCTGATCCTCACCCACCACGTAATAGTAGAACTGAGGTCCAGAGACGGGTACGAGGTCGAAGATGACATAATGGATGAAAAAAGCACCCATAATGACAAATACCGCCCGCTCAAACTCCTTCCGCCGACAGAAGAGGTAAAACAGTGAGACCGCTGCTATCATGGGATAATAGGAACTATATCCTAAGCACATCAGTTCGCTGAAAAGATGATTGGAACATTTCTGTGCGAAAAGCAATGCCGGCTGGAATCCGAACATCCCCTGTTCCAGGGATGCAAAGATATGGTCGAGATTGGGCACAAACATCTTGTTCAGTTCAAACGTATCGGGATACCACTTGCCAAGCAATATCAGATGTGCCGCCACACGCAGTACCCGCAGCGCCAAACAAGGACGCAGGCGATAGGCTCCCCATAACACGAACATCAAGGCAAGGACACCTACGCGAAACCATATCATCTGCGAGGGATTCGTCGCCCGCTCATGAAAAATCAGCACCACCACCAACGTGATGAGCAGATAGCCGATGACGACCCATTCAAAGGCCATCAGTCCACGGCGGGGATGTGTATCTCTGCTGAAAAAAGAATTTAAAAAAGAATTATTCATGTATTTCCTGACAATCTTCTATAACCACTTGTTCTCCTTGTACCATTTGACGGCACGGCGCACACCCTCCTCCAGTTTCACTTCCGGATGATATCCCAGTTCTTCGATGGCAGGCGAGATATCACAACGCCAGTTGCGCTGTCGCAGGATATGATACTTATCATTGTTCAGGGCCGTCACCTTCTTGGTCATTCGTCCCCAATATTCACCACAGAACGTCACCACACGAAGTACCCAGATGGGCGCCTTGATGCGCAATAGCCATTTGTCGCCTAACTCATGTTTCAGATAGTCGCTGAAAGCACGCGACTGATACACCTCGCCATCACTGAGGAAGTATTTCCGTCCTGTCTGACCATGGTCGACAGCCAGATAGACCGCCTGCACCACATCGCTCACATAAACGAAGGTGATGTCCTGACGACGGTAACCCACAGCGAAGTCCACATGCTGTTTGATGCTCTTGGCCATCATGAAATAGTCGCGCTCGCGCGGGCCATACACGCCCGTGGGACGCAAAACCACATAAGGGAAATCGATACCCTCGGCAGCAAGACCGTCGAGGAAACGCTCGGCCTCCAACTTGCTGCGACCGTAGGCAGTGTTGGGCTGCGGAGTGTCACTCTCCAGAATCTCTGTATAAGGTTGCTGTTCACGGATAGCGCCAAAGATGCTCAGCGAACTGATATACACAAAGCGGCGCAGAGACTGTTGCGTGGCAAGGAGCGCACGCACCAGATTCTGGGTGCCCACCGTGTTGACACGATGAAAGTCCTCCACATGGAGACATTTGGTCACACCGGCGGCATGCACGACATAGTCAAACTGATGCTCTTTCAACTGCTGCTCCAACTTATTCTGGTCCGACAAGTCGAGTTGGATGAAATGTATCCGTTCATCGGCAAGAAAAGACTTCGAACTGGTTTTACGCATGGCAGCCCAGACCTCCATGCCCCGGTTTAAACCCTCTTCTACGATATAACTACCTATAAAGCCACTGGCTCCTGTGATTAATATTTTATCCATCTAATCAATGAAAAATAAAATGATTTCCATTTCAACTTCCGCAAGTGCAATTCAAACGACCTGTAAGGCCAATGAGCAATCAGCCCAGGGCATCGTCCTGGGTTTATAATGTAAATGGGAATACTCGCCCTGCAAGGGCAAAAGCTTTACAGAATTGACATCACGTTCTATAACTACCATAAACACATAATGTTATGACAATATAATCACATGCGGAAGTTTGAATCTCCAATTACTAATATCCACGAAAGACGTGGTGTATGCTGATTGAAAAATGTAAAAAAATGACTTTTTTCAAAAATTGCTTGCAAAGTTACTAATAATTTCGTTAATTTGCAGAAAACTAATAAGAAATGCTATGGGAAAAGGAAAAAAAGGCGGAAAACGCATGAACAAAAAACAGATGACCGAACTGCTGGTGAATTTCTTTGAATCACAGCCCGAGGCCACGCTGACATTTAAGAATATCTTCAGGACACTTCATTTAGACACCCACCCACTCAAGATGCTCGCCATCGATGTGATGGACGAACTGGCATGGGACGACTTCCTCAGCAAAGTGTCCGACACCTCCTACCGACTCAACCTCAAGGGACAGGTACAGGAAGGCACTTTCCGCCGCAAGCCCAATGGCAAGAACAGCTTCTTACCCGACGACGGCGGCAAACCCGTCTTTGTGGCAGAGCGCAACTCGATGTTTGCCCTCGATGGCGACCGTGTGCGCGTGCAGTTTAATGCCCGACGTGCAAAACACATCAAGGAGGCTATCGTAACCGAGATATTGGCACATGCCCGCGACACTTTCGTGGGAAAACTCCAGGTGGAACGCGACTATGCCTTCCTGATCACCGAGAGCAATATCTTTGTCCACGACATCATGATTCCCAAAAAGAAACTCAAAGGTGGAAAGACTGGGGAAAAGGCCGTGGTACGCATCACCCAATGGCCCAGCAAGGACTCCAAGAACATCGTGGGCGAGGTGATTGACGTGCTTGGAAAAACTGGCGAGAACAACGCCGAGATGCATGCTATCCTGGCACAATACGGACTGCCCTACAAATACCCGAAAAACGTGGAAGAGGCTGCTGAGAAAATCTCTGCCGACATCACACCGGCAGACCTCCGTGAGCGGGAGGATTTCCGCGAAGTCTGCACTTTTACCATCGACCCCAAGGATGCCAAGGACTTCGACGACGCCCTCTCTATTCGCCAACTGGACAACGGCCTATGGGAGGTGGGCGTACATATCGCCGACGTGTCACACTATGTGAAAGAAAACTCCATCATCGACAAAGAGGCACAACGACGTGCCACCAGCGTCTATCTTGTCGATCGTACCATCCCGATGTTGCCCGAACGCCTCTGCAACTTCATCTGCTCGCTGCGTCCCGACGAGGATAAACTGTGCTACAGCGTGGTCTTCAATCTGGACGATAATGCCAACGTGAAGAAATGGCGACTCGTACACACAGTCATCCGCAGCAACCGCCGGTTTGCCTACGAAGAGGTACAACAAATCCTGGAAGACAACGGCGTGAAAGATGGCACTGGCCAACCCGCGCCACCGGCTCCCAAGGGCGGCTACAAAGGTGAACTGGCCACCGAACTGATTACCCTCGACCGCCTGGCAAAATGTCTGCGTGAAGAGCGTTTCAAAAATGGTGCCGTGAAATTCGAGCGGGAAGAACTGCATTTCGACATCGACGAGACGGGTAAACCTGTTCGCTGCTACTTCAAAATCTCCAAGGATGCCAACAAACTCATCGAGGAGTTTATGCTGTTGGCCAACCGCACCGTGGCAGAAAGCATCGGCAAGGTGAAGAAAGGACAGAAAGCCAAGACGCTGCCCTACCGTATCCACGATGCTCCCGACCCACAGAAACTGGAAGGATTGCGGGAGTTCGTGGTAAAATTCGGTTATAAACTGAAGACTTCGGGCACCAAGGGAGCCATCTCAAAGAGTCTCAACTCCCTGATGGCAGAGAGCGAGGGACGGCGGGAACAGAATCTCATCCAGACTGTGGCACTCCGGGCGATGATGAAAGCC
>JAFZAE010000127.1 GCA_017548385.1 Prevotella sp. | reverse complement strand
CCTGCCTGAGCCTGTCCGAGCGCTGCTTTGGCTTGGTTGACCTGAGCCTGTGCACTGTTGAAAGAGTTGCGTGCCGTCTGGAGTTCAAAATCACCGATGACTCCATTATTATGTAGCTGCTGACTGTTCTCATACTGCAATTTGGCTGTGGCCATCCCTGCCTCTGCCGTACTGATAGTAGCCAAGCATTGATTGACAGCGGCCTGAGCCTGTCTGACGGCGGCCTGGTAGGTCTCATTGTCTAATACGAAAAGGATTTGTCCTGCACCTACCGACTGTCCCTCATGCACATTGACCCGTGTGATAAAGCCCTGAATTTTGGGACGTATCTCCACGTCCTGCATACCCTTGATGGTGGCGGGATATGTGGTAAGCATCTCGGCATTGGAAGTGCCCACTGTGACAATGGGAAACTCGTTGTCGCCAAAGTTCATACCACCTTTGCCGCCTCCGCCACAAGCAACCAGAGCAGAGACAGCCACTACAAGCATTAAGAATTTGTTTCGTTTCATATTGAATAAAAATAAGATATATCGCCAAAAATGTGAAAAACTCAATAAACCCTATTGAAGCTTTCATCATGCAAAGTTAACATCAAAATATAAGAAACTGATGAAAAGCACACATTATTTAACTTTTATTTGTATTGAGGGGATGGTATTGACAGTTATACAGTTGTTTTATATGCTGAGACACACGCCTCAGCCTCCCTCTAAACTTAAAGGGGGAGGTGGTCTTTACTTTTGATTTCGTCAAATTTTTTCACCAACAACTGACGCAATGCCTCCGGACTATTCTCCACCTTTCCATCGAGGACAGCATCTTTGATGTATTTTTTGAGGATACCCACTTCAGGTCCCTGTGTGAGGTGAAACATCTGCATAATCTCATGGCCATCCACACACGGCTGAAAAAGGCGCTGATAGTCTTTCTCCTTGAGGTCGGTGATTTTCTCCCTCACGATACGGAAATTTTCCAAGAAATGCTTTTTACGAACCTGATTTTTGCTGGTAATATCGGCCTCACAAAGAAGCATTAAGTCGTCGATGTCTTCGCCCGCATCGTGGAGCAATCGGCGCACGGCGCTGTCGGTCACCTCTTCGTCGGCAATGACAATCGGCCGCATGTGTAGGTCGACCAATTTCTGCACGTATTTCATTTTGGTGTCCATCGGCAGTTTCATCCTGCGAAACATCTCTGGCACCATTTTGGCGCCTATCAGGTTGTGATTGTGGAATGTCCAGCCTGTGAGCGAATCCCATCGTTTGCTCTTCGGCTTACCGATATCATGCAGCAGAGCCGCCCATCGGAGCCACAAATTGTCGGAATTTTTCGCAACATTGTCAAGCACTTCGAGTGTATGGTAGAAATTGTTTTTATGTGCCCTTCCATTACGTGTCTCAACAATATCGAGTGCCTCGAGTTCAGGCATAATGAGTGCGAGCAATCCACAGCGCTGCAGTTCGACCAACCCATAGCTTGGCGTCTTCGCCATCATAATTTTGTTAAGTTCGTCGGCGACACGCTCCGCACTGATGATACGGATTCGCTCAGCATTTCTCTCAAGGGCATCGAAGGTTTCGTCATCGATACGGAAATTGAGCTGTGTGGCGAACCGTACACAGCGCATCATGCGTAGCGGGTCGTCAGAGAAAGTGATATCAGGGTCGAGCGGTGTGCGGATATAGCCATCAAGAAGGTCGCCGATACCATCGAAGGGGTCAACCAACTGGCCGAACCGTTCATGATTGAGGCAGATGGCCATGGCATTAATGGTGAAGTCGCGGCGATTCTGGTCATCCTCAAGTGTGCCGTCCTCGACGATGGGCTTTCGGCTGTCGCGCCGGTAACTCTCCCGGCGTGCGCCTACAAACTCCACCTCCGTATCACCATATTTCACCTGTGCCGTGCCGAAATTCCTGAATACGGAGAGGTGGGCCCTTTTCCCCATCCGTTGTTTGAGAGCTGTGGCTATCTCAATGCCACTGCCTACGACAACAACGTCGATATCCTGAGAGGGGCGCTCCAGGAAGATGTCACGCACATATCCTCCGACAACATAGCACTCCATATGCATGTCGTCGGCAGTCTGCGAGATGAGTCGGAAGATGTCTTTATCTATGATTTGTGCCAGTTCGGCATCTGAATAGATTTTCATGAAAATCACTTTTGGGGTGCAAAGTTACAAAAAACGGGAGAAATGTAAAAGGAAAGCTTGCTTTTCTTTTCATTTCCGAGTATCCAACCTCTCTCATCTCTCCTTCATAAGGAGAGACCTCTACCCCAACCCAAGGCCCTTCCCCTCTCCATAGTAAAATATAGGCAGACGCATTTGCTATATGGAAGACAAAGTAACTTCGCCGCAATGTAATGGCTTCAGATCCCAAAACCTAAAAACCTAAAAAAATGAGAGAAAAGCGGCTTATAACACATATTAATAAATGAATTTTGCACAATTCGTCAAAAATCACTAATTTTGCACGGAATTATCAGCCATAGTGCCCATATGGCCCGGCAAAAGAATATAGCAATGACAACAGAGAAGCCAAATACAGAATCTCAGGCAAGAGCCGCTCTGGCGGAGTGTAGAGCTATTTTTGCGAGCAAACTGCATGACTACGGAGCCTCATGGCGCATTCTACGCCCGTCGTCGCTGACCGACCAACTGTTTATCAAAGCCAAACGCATCCGGTCGTTGGAGACGAAGAAAGTGTCGCTTGTCGGCGAAGGCAT
>JAFZAE010000014.1 GCA_017548385.1 Prevotella sp. | reverse complement strand
TAAACCAATTTTTGACATATAAAAATACAGAGGCACGGAAAAAGCTCCGTGCCTCTGTTGATTAAACAAAAAAGCTCAATTGTCAGAAGTTATGATAACTCCTTTTTAACTCCATGAACTATCTTCATCGTTTCAAAGGATGGCCGATGGGGTGGTTGAGCATGATGTGCTGGTTGGAATTCAATCCTAATGCTTTGGCAACAGTCTCAGCATCCATCATACCACGTGGGACGGTGTTTAGACCTAATGCCTCGCTGATGAGGCAGATGTTCTGCGACACATAGCCGGCATCCATTGGCCCCCAGACCTCAGCGTTACCGCGGAATTTGCTGTAGTCGCTTACCAAAAGCAAAAACACGGGTGCGCTCTTTGTCGATTCCTGACGTCCCGCCAAGGCACCACGGATGTCTTCTTTACAGATCTGTGTAAGACTATTGCTCATGGCATCCCAAAGCCATGCGCCATCTTCACGGCAAACATACATTGAGATGTCCTGGGCATTGGTAGCGGTAGGAGCGGTGAGCAGTTTACGGTCTGGACGGTTGATGCCGTTGGCCCCCCATAACACGATGGATAGGGTGGCATCACTCAATTTCTGGTCGGAAAATTCACGAGAGGAATGGCGTTGCTTTAACGCCTGTGTCAACGTCATAGGTACGTTGGTGTCTGGCTCAGGGAGTTGCCAGGTGTCTTGTGCGGTAGCACAACCAGCCATCACCATCATTGTGACGGCAAATAATAAAGTTCTCTTCATAATTTTAGGTATTAATTGGTGTAATCATTTTTGATACTCAGAGCGCTCATAATGCTCGGAATATTCTGAATATTCTGAATATTCTGAATACTCGGAATACTCGGAGTACTCGGAATAATCAGAGCCTAAAGTCTTGAGTCTAAAGTCCTTATTCCCCACTCAGAATCTGACGGGCGTGGTCTTTGGTCTTGATTTTCTTCGGGCCAATAATGCGCTCCACGATTCCTTCTTCGTTGATGATAAAGGTGGTGCGGAAAGTGCCGAAGTATTTGCGACCATACATGCTCTTCTCACCCCACACGCCAAACTCTTCTACTAAACGCTTTTCGGTGTCGGCAATCAGCGAGAAGGGCAACTCGTGCTTGGCAATAAATTTCTGATGCGACTTGGCATCATCCACACTGGCACCTATCACGGCATAGCCATCGGCGCTGAGTGCATCGAAGTTGTCGCGCAGGTTACAGGCCTCGGCAGTACACCCGGAAGTCATATCTTTAGGATAGAAATACAGTACTAATTTCTTGCCAGTGAAATCACTCAGACGGACCTCCTGCCCATTTTCATCCATACCCAATATTTCGGGCGCTTTGTCTCCAACTTGAATCATAATTGTTAATTTTGAAGTTTCGCATTCGCTCAATTCTCTGTAGTTAAAGAGTAGTTAAAGAGAATAGAAGGGGTAGTTAAAAGGACAATAGTCTGGCTATTGCAACGATTTCAACTTTCCATTCCTAACTTGCGCGAGTTGAGTTAATTATATAAATTTTAGTTTTTTGATTTTGTTTCTGAGTATGCAGATAATTCCGATTTCTTCAAAACATCTACTGATGATGTTTCCCGCCGCTAAATTAGTGAATAATCATTTATCTGCAAAATTTTTTTTGAGATTTCCTTCAATATATAGCCACTATAGCCACCATTGCCACTATAACCACTATTGCCACTATAGCATCTTTTTTATGACCATATCTTTTTGTCATTTGATGGAAAAAGATTATATTTGCAACGTGGAAAAACTAATCAAAAAACAATATACGAAATGAGAGATTTCAATTTTTATGCACCCACTGAAATCGTGTTTGGTAGGGAGTCGGAGGAGAATACTGGGAAACTCGTCCGAAAATATGGTGGCACGAAAGTGCTCGTACACTATGGGGGACAGAGCGCAAGACGTTCCGGCCTGCTCAATAAAATGTTTGGAATACTCAAGCAAGAAGGTATTGAGTATGTGGAGTTAGGTGGTGTGGTACCCAATCCACGGCTGTCGCTCGTGAAAAAAGGCATCCAACTTTGTCGTGACGAACAGGTAAATTTCATCCTTGCTGTGGGAGGAGGCTCTGTGATTGACTCTGCTAAGGCCATTGCCTATGGTTTCTATTATGATGGCGAGCCATGGGATTTCTGGACTGCGAAGGCCACACCACAGGCTGCACTGCCCATCGGTGCCGTGCTAACTATCCCTGCTGCAGGGTCGGAGATGAGCAATAGTTGTGTCATCACCAATGATGATAATAACGACAAACGTGGCTTCAACAACAATCTCTGCCGTTGTCGTTTCTGTGTGATGAACCCAGAGCGTACCTTTACTTTACCTGCTTATCAAACGGCAGCTGGAGCCACAGATATCATGATGCACACCATGGAGCGCTATTTCACTGCTGTAGAGGATATGACACTGACCGACGCTCTCGCCGAGGCCCTCATGCGCACCGTGAAGGATAGTGCCATCGAAGTGCTTCGTAATCCAGAAGACTATCGCAACCGTGCCCAGATTATGTGGGCTGGAAGCCTCTCACATAATGACCTTATGGAATGCGGCTCGTGCAAGGACTTCGCTACGCATAAATTGGAACATGAGCTGAGCGCGATGTTTGATGTGACCCATGGGGCTGGGTTGGCTGCCATTTGGGGGAGTTGGGCACGCTATGTGCTACCAGGACATGAGACTCGGTTTGCCCGCTTCGCCGTGAATGTGATGGGGGTGGAGAATGATTTTACCTCGCCGCTGCGGACGGCAGAGAAAGGCATTGAGGCGATGGAGGCATTCTATCGTCAGATTGGGATGCCCACAAGTATCCGTGAACTGCTTGGCCGAGAAATCACAGATGACGAGATACAGGAGATGGCACGTCGTGCCAGTCATGACGACCAACTTACGTTCGGAAGTATCCGCGTGATGAAGCGCGAAGATATGGTGGCTGTCTATCGGATGGCTAATTTATAGTGGTAAGTGGTGAGAGGTAAGAGGTAAGTGGTGAGAGAAATGCCCCCCTACGACAGACAAATCCTCCAGCTGGCCATACCATCTATCGTGTCGAACATCACCGTACCTTTGTTGGGTATGGTGGATGTTGCGATAGTGGGGCACCTTGGCGATGCGGCATATATCGGCGCCATCGCCGTGGGTGCCATGATTTTCAATGTTATATACTGGATATTCGGCTTTTTGCGGATGGGTACAAGTGGTATGGCCGCCCAAGCCCTCGGTGCATGTCAACTGACGGATGTGTTGCAGTTGCTTGTGCGCTCGCTTTCAGTGGGGGTAATGGTAGCATTGGCTGTAATCATATTCCAATTTCCCATCAAGCAATTGGCACTTGCCATTGTTGCTCCAGAACCTCAGATAAGATCACTTGTCTCCACCTATTTTAATATTTGTGTGTGGGGTGCTCCTGCCATGTTGGCGATGTATGGACTGACGGGATGGTATATCGGTATGCAAAACACACGTTTCCCCATGATTATCTCCATATCACAAAATGTGGTGAATATTGCAGCAAGTCTTCTGATGGTCTTCGTCTTCAAAATGGGTATCAGAGGTGTGGCATGGGGCACGTTGGTGGCACAATATGCTGGGATAGCCATCTCCCTCACACTCTTATGGTGCTACTATCGCAGATGGTGGAAATATATGCGGTGGGAAGGACTGTATGATAAAAACAAAATGTTGAGATTTTTTAAGGTAAATTCAGATATTTTTATTCGTACACTTTTCCTCGTGGCTGTCAATTTCTACTTCCTTGCCGCTGGTTCACGACAGGGAGCTGTAATACTGGCTGTGAATACGCTGCTTATGCAATTGTTCATTCTCTTCTCCTACGTGATGGATGGTTTTGCCTTTGCCGGCGAGGCTCTTTGTGGCAAGTATTACGGTGCAGAAAATTATGGGGCTTTTCACAAAGTGCTGAAAAGATTGTTTGTATGGGGGATGATGGTTGTCATGGTCTTTACAATTGTATATCTTATTGGAGGACAGTCATTTTTGTCGTTATTTACGGATGATGGAGTAGTACTGAAAGCAGCATCTTCATACTTCCCCTGGGCAATAGTTATCCCCTTGGCAGGAGTGGCTGCCTTTATTTGGGATGGCGTTTTTATTGGTATTACAGAGACGCGTGGCATGCTCTATTCCTCAATCATTGCCACCATAATTTTCTTTGTCGTTTTCCTTGTTCTTCGGTCCGTATGGCACAACCATGCCCTATGGCTGGCCTTCATTTTATTCTTGATTACACGGGGAATTGTTCAATCTGTCATTTTTAAAACTGTAAGAAAGTTTCGTAGATGATAAAGAGGAGGTTCGTGAGATGTGAGTACTTAGAGATTTCCTTCGCAAATACCTTGTCAACTTGTCAATCTGTCAACTTGTCAACCTCGATACTTATATTAAAAAATATTATTTATATAGAATTTTGGTTGCTTTTGCTTGATAGTTTGCGGAAAAAAGCCTAATTTTGTACCCAAATAACCAATTCCGACGTGATTATGAGGAAATGTATTTGGATTACACTTCTAATTGTTTTGTTACCAATGCATGTTTTTTCACAAACATATAATGATCTTTGGAAACAGTATGACGAGGCTGTGACAAAGGATTTACCCAAGACACAAACAAGCGTTTTGGATAAAATTATCAAAAAGGCAACCAACGAAAACGCATATGGACAGTTGCTGAAAGCAGAACTGCGCCATGTGGCTTCTGTAACATCGGTTACCCCAGACTCACTAATTACAGAAGTGGGAAAACTTGTCGAGATGGCAAAACAGGTGGAAGACAATCCCATTTTGTCTGCCATCTATAATTCTGTTCTCGGTGTGACTTTACGTGACCTAAGGTATAGCGAGGTGACCGATCTCACTCCAAGCGATTACTTTAAGAAATCTTTGGAACAACCCGAATTGTTGGCAGCCCAGAAGGCAAAAGATTTCGACCCTTTGTTTGAGAAAGGCGACGACAGTAAATGGTTTGATAATGACCTTTTGCACGTACTTGGATTCCAGGCTGAAGATTACCAGTTGTTGCACGACTATTATGATGTCCACGGCAACCGTAACGCTGCCTGTCTCACCGCGGCGGTGATAGTAGACAAGGAGGAAGACGCTATTGGTGCAAAAGCCACCATCTCCCGTGTCGATTCGCTAATGAATGTGTATGCCGATACAGAAGTGGTTGGCGAACTGGCCATCATCAAGTATGAGCAGATGTGCAAGTTGACCAAATACTCTACTGAGGACAAAATAAGATACATCGATGAGGCTGTTGAAAAATATGGCAGTTGGAAACGCATTAACCAATTGAAGAATGCCCGCGAGTCGTTGATAGAACCACGGTGGAATATGGAGTTTGGTAATAAAGTCATACTCCCCAACCAACCGCGCATGGTGAAATTCAACGACGTCAGACATACGGATAAAATCACGTTGACCATCAATCGTGTAGATGTGCCGGCCACCAAGAGTTATTATCTCAACAACGAGAAGGATCTCAAGGAGGTAAAGAGTCATATTGTCAAGAATACCACTATCAGTTTGGCAAAGGAATTCCCTGGAAAGAGAGACTTTGAATGGAGCAAGGATTCCTTGGAAATTCCAGCGCTCACCCCCGGCGTGTATCTTGCAGAAGTGGCCAGTGATGGTTCACAGCAGATGACTAAGCATTTCCTCTTTTATGTCAGCGACATCTTTGTGCTTACCCAACAGCAGCCCAAAGACCAATTAAGGCTC
>JAFZAE010000126.1 GCA_017548385.1 Prevotella sp. | reverse complement strand
TTCGGCTCTCATGTACAAGTATCATAGTGGGCAAGAAAGCATCTGCCGACGGGTCAGTTATTACTTCTCATACTTGTGATGGTAAATATCGCACTTGGATGACGATGACACCAGCACATGACTATGAAGAAGGTAAAACCACTGCCATATATGAGGGACGAATGCATACGCAGACCCCACAAGACAGTACTAAGATGTATGTCAGGGGGAGAATTCCACAAGTGGCACATACCTACAAATATCTTGATACAGCCTATCCATGTTTGAATGAAAAACAGTTGGCTATAGGTGAGAGTACTATCACCGGACGTATGATCCTGCAAAACAAAAAAGGGCTTTTCATGGTAGAGGAGTTGGAACGTATCGCCTTAGAACGTTGTACCACTGCTCGTGAGGCTATCCAACTGATTGGTGAACTGGTGCGTCAATATGGTTATGGTGATAGTGGTGAGTGCTTGACCATCGCTGATAAAAACGAAGTGTGGATTTTTGAGATTTTTGGTGAGGGCCCTAAGAATGTCGGTGGCGTCTGGGCTGCCGTACGCATTCCCGATGACGAGATAGCTGTTTCAGCTAACATCAGCCGCATTTCCAAAATAGACCTTAGCGATATCGACCATTATATGGCCTCGGAGAATGTTTTTGACGTGGCAAAGAAACTCAAATTATGGGATGGTAAAAGTCCGTTCTCATTCTGGCGTGCCTATAGCGGTGGCAATTATCTCAACGAGGAAAAAAACTACAGCGTTCGCGAATTGTACATCATGAATCAACTGGCCCCTTCTCTCAATCTCAGCGATACCATTACCGATTTGCCAATCAGCGTGCACCCCGACCAAAAAGTGAGTGTGGAACAAGTGTCGAAACTATTGGGTAGCTACTATGAAGGTACGGATAAGAATCTCAGTGGTCGTCATCTAATTCCTAATTCCAAGAAAGAAGGTCCCGACAGCATTGTCTCACCGTTTTCAAATCCTTGGATGCGCCCTGATGAGATAAATATGTATTATTCCATGGGTGACTCAGTGATGAAAAATATTCGTACTGTCAGTGTACCATGGTGTTCTTATAGTACAGTGATTCAGTTGCGTTCATGGCTACCTGACGAGGTGGGAGGTGTGGCATGGATTGCTTTCGATAATCCTGGTGAGAGTCCGCGCTTCCCCATTTTCTGTGGTGTAACTGAACTGCCAGAGATGCTGGAAATTTGCGGACAGCATACCGAACGCGATGATGCCGCCTTATGGCATTTCCGTAAAACCAACCGTCTGGCAACTGTCAGATGGGGCAATTATCGAACTTTGATAGAGAACGCCCGTGACTATTTTATGCAGAAGGGTCAGCGTGAACTTTCTTTCGTGGAAAAGACGTGGCAGACGCTCCATTCCGCCGACCCACAGCAGGCTGAGATCATGCTCAATGGCTATACAGCCGACTTCTTCGGTGCTACCGTCAGCCGTTGGGATGAAATGGCCCGAAAACTCTGGCGTCAGACTTGGACGGGATTTTGATTAATAAAATCCATTACATTTGCCGGAGCACGGTCGTTTAGATATTCATTGCGCATGAAATTCATATAGGGTGCCACATGGGTGAAAAACTGGTGATAGCCCTCGCAGAGATAATTGAGACCGCACTCTCCGTCGGATGTCTTGCTAAAACGGTTCTTGGGACATTCTCCATGGCAGGCAAATAGCCATTGACATTGCTTGCATTGTTGGGGCAGACTGTCGAATTTCGATAATCCAAATCGTCGTTGCCGTTCCCCGTACATCATCTCGGGGAAACCTTGTTCTAAAAGATTTCCCAAACGATATTGTGGAAACACGAAATGGTCGCAACTATAAACATCACCATTATATTCCATCACTGCAGCATGTCCACAGGTCTTCGCCAATGAACAGATGCCTGGTGCAACGCCACACCAATTGGCTAAGGTGGCATCAAAGAGTTGGATATAATAGGTGCCTACGTCGTGTCTGACCCATTCGTCGAAGATGGTGCATAGAAATTTACCCCATTGTTGTGGATTTATAGAATATGGTGTCAATTCATTTGTTTCATCCCCTTCATCCACGGCTGCTAATGTACGACCATCGGGATGTGGCATCTGTCGCTCCACAATCGGGGTGAACTGGATATATTGGCAGTGGATAGATTTGAAGAAATGGTAAAATTCCAGAGGATGTGCCCCATTGTAGTCGTTGACCACCGCCATGGCATTCCATTGTACCCCATGCTTGTTTAATAGGCGAATGCCCTCCATCACCTTGGCAAAAGTCGGTTCCATGTTGCGCATCCGACGGTATTCGTCGTGGAAGGGTTGTGGCCCATCAATCGACAAACCTACCAGCCAACCATTGTGAGCGAACAATTCACACCACTGGTCGTTGAGCAGGGTGCCGTTGGTTTGGATGACATTATCAACTGCACGCCCCTTGGCGTAGCGCCGCTGTAATTCAATCACTTTCTCATAGAATGACACGGGTCGAAGAAGTGGCTCGCCTCCATGCCAAGTAAAAAGCACCTCGCTTGTGGTTTGGCTCTGGATATATTCCTTGATGAACTTTTCTAACAGAGCATCGGATATGAAATGTCGGATGGTATGCTGATACAAGGCACTTTTTTCTAAATAGTAGCAGTAGTCGCAAGCCATGTTGCAGGAGGCTCCCACGGGTTTGGCAAAGATATAGAATGGATGAGCAAAAGGCGAGATGGTAGGCATGGATGTCTTGCTTTGGGTGAATATTTTTGTTTTTCAAGTGCAAATATAGGATATTTTTCTTATTTTTGCATCATATTAAACCTAACTTCATATGAGACGACTGACAATCCTGTTATTCCTTCTTTGCCTCTGTATGGTGGGAAGCGCACAAAATCATTCTTTTGTTGCTGGTGACGGCACATTCTTACTTGATGGCAAACCTTTTGTTGTGAAAGCTGCCGAAGTGCATTACCCGCGTATTCCACGCCCCTATTGGGAACATCGTATCAAGATGTGTAAGGCATTGGGCATGAATACCCTATGCCTGTATGTTTTCTGGAACATCCACGAACAGCGTGAAGGGGAGTTTGACTTCTCTGACAATAACGACGTTGCGGCTTTCTGTCGTCTAGCACAGAAAAATGGCATGTATGTTATCGTACGACCCGGTCCATACGTATGCGCTGAATGGGAGATGGGTGGTCTGCCCTGGTGGTTGCTCAAGAAAAAAGATATCAAGTTGCGTGAACAAGACCCTTACTTCATGGAGCGTGTGCGTATCTTTGAGCAGAAAGTGGGCGAGCAGTTGGCACCGCTAACCATCCAGAATGGTGGCCCCATCATCATGATTCAGGTGGAGAATGAGTATGGCTCCTACGGTGAAGACAAAGCCTACGTGTCAGCTATCCGTGACTGTCTGCGTTCCATCTATGGTCAGCAGATGGCATTGTTCCAGTGTGACTGGTCGAGCAATTTCGAGAAAAATGGTCTCGACGACCTGGTGTGGACCATGAATTTTGGCACGGGTGCTAATATCGATGAACAGTTCCGCCGTTTAGGTGAATTACGTCCCAATGCTCCCAAGATGTGTTCTGAGTTTTGGAGTGGGTGGTTTGACAAATGGGGCGCACGCCATGAAACACGCAAAGCCGATGATATGGTAGCAGGCATCGATGAGATGTTGTCGAAAAATATCAGTTTTTCACTCTATATGACCCACGGAGGAACCTCGTTCGGCCATTGGGCAGGTGCAAACTCGCCAGGTTTTGCCCCAGATGTGACATCCTACGATTATGATGCACCCATCAACGAATATGGTCAGGCAACGGAGAAATACTGGCTGCTGCGTGAGACACTTCAAAAATACAGCACCACGAAACTTCCTGCCGTTCCCAAGGCACCGATGTCTGTCATCTCGATACCAAAGTTTGAGGTGAATGAGTTCTCATCGATGCTTAATGGTGAGGATCCTGACTTGAAAATTCCTGTTGTTACAGGAAATCCAAAGACTTTGGAGGAGATGGACATGGGCTGGGGGAGTATACTCTATATGACTCGTATGCCCGATATCAGTGAGCCAAGTGTGTTGACGGGCGACTTCCACGACTTTGCGCAGGTTTTCATTAATGGTAAATATATCGGCAAGATAGACCGTGTGAAGAACGAGAGAACTCTGATGTTGCCGCCAATAAAGAAAGGCGACGAACTGGAAATACTGGTCGAGGCGATGGGGCGTATAAACTTCGGACGTGCCATCAAAGATTTCAAGGGTGTTGTGGGCGATATTACCATTAGTTCCGTCATCGATAACATGGATATTACATGGAAACCTCAAGGATGGATTCAATATGGTATGACAGATGACTATCGCAAAGCCGTGAATGCCTTTATTTATAATAATGATTACACCAAGCCTGACACTGGGGTGAGGGTTGGAGGGCCTGTGATGTGGAATAAGGATGGACTCGATCTTGTCTGTAAACGAGGGTACTATCGCGGTTTTTTCAACCTCAAGAAAGTGGGAGATACCTTCCTGGATATGGAGACATGGGGCAAGGGACAGGTATGGGTCAATGGGCATGCCATCGGCCGGTTCTGGTCCATTGGTCCGCAACAAACACTTTATGTGCCAGGCTGTTGGCTGAAGAAAGGCAAGAATGAGATTATCGTACTTGATGTGGTGGGACCACGCGAAACGATAATTTGGGGACAAGACCACCCCGAACTAGACAAACTTCAATTGGAGAAGACCAACAAACATAACAATCCTGGTGACCGTCCAGACTTGAATTCCGCTACTCCCGTATGGAAGTCATCTTTCGACAGTGGTAATGGTTGGCAGAAAGTCACATGGGAAAAACCAGCCAAAGGTCGCTATGTAGCCATTGAATGTCAAGCCACCCATGCGGGTGATGCTGCTGCCATTGCAGAGATTTACTTGAATGATGCCGATGGCAAGCGTCTCAGCCGTGAACCGTGGAAGGTGAAATATGCCGACAGTGAGGAAGAGCGGGGCAACCATACCGGTGACAAGGTGTTCGACCTTCAGGAGTCTACCTATTGGCAGACGGAGAAATCATCCTCGTTCCCTCATCTCTTAGTGATAGACTTAGGTAGTGAGCAAACCATTACGGGTCTGGAATATCTCCCCCGTGCTGAACAAGGTGCCCCTGGTGCTGTCAGCCGCTGTTCTATCTTTGTTTATTAGTTGACGAGTTGACAAGTTGACGAGTTGCTTGACTTTAGTTGACAATCAATTTAAAATTCGTTTTCTTGTTTACTTGTTTATTAATCAACTTACAATAAATTACCCGTTTACTCTTCAACCATCAAATAACTTGTCAACTCGTCAACTTGTTTACTTGTCAACTATAATATAGTTTATGATAAAAACCCTCGCCCGTCAAGTTGGGCAATACAAGACCGCAGCCATCCTCACGCCACTTTTCACGTCGTTGGAAGTGGTGATGGATGTGCTCATCCCGTGGGTCACGGCGATGCTTATCGACCGTGGCATCAATGCCGGTGACATTGGTAACGTGTATCTCTACGGAGGGATTATGCTTGGAATGGCTTTCCTGAGCTTGATGTTTGGCATATTGGCGGGACGTTATTCCGCATATGCCTCCACAGGCTTCGCCCGCAACCTGCGTCAGGCCATGTACCGCAACATCCAGACTTTCTCATTCGCCGATATTGATAAGTTTAGCACTTCTGGATTGGTCACCCGTATGACTACCGATGTTTCCAACCTTCAAAATGCCTTCCAGCAATTGATGAGAGTGTCAGTACGTGCCCCCTTCCGTATGATTTTCAGTATTTTCATGTGCTTTGTGATTGACGCAAGATTAAGCATCATTTTCATAGTGGCCATGTTGGTACTAGGTACATTCCTCTATTTCCTCATCAGTCGGGTGTCGAAACTTTTTTCTCAGGTGTTTGTCCAATACGACCAATTGAATGCACAGGTACAGGAAAATGTGACCGGTATTCGTGTGGTGAAGGCATTTGTGCGTGAAGACCACGAGAAGAGCCTTTTTGACCGTGCTGCCGAAGGACTTTATAAACTTTATGTGCGCACGGAGGGTCTGATGGCACTCAATCACCCTGTGATGAACTTGGTGGTCTATGGGTGTATCATCGCCGTGTCGTGGTTTGGAGCACAGTTTGTCGTCGGAGGTACCCTCACTACTGGTGAGATTACATCGCTTTTCACCTATGTGATGAGTATCCTCATGTCTCTGATGATGCTCAGCATGATTTTTGTCATGCTCACCATGAGTGCAGCCAGTGGTAAACGTGTGGCGGAGGTCATCGATGAGGAAGCCGATATTGTCAATCCCTCCAATCCTATCATGGAAGTGAAAAGTGGGGATATAGAATTCAACCATGTTTGTTTCGCCTACAATTCGGGTAAGGGTAGCGGTGAGTATGCCATCAACAACATTACATTTAGTATCCGTGAAGGTGAGACCATCGGAGTGATTGGCGGCACGGGTAGTGGTAAGTCCTCGCTTGTCAATCTGGTGAGCCGACTCTATGATGTGTCGAAAGGCACCGTGAAGGTTGGTGGTCATGATGTGCGGGAATACGACCTTGAGACGCTCCGCAATGCCGTGGCTGTGGTGTTGCAAAAAAATGTACTTTTCACAGGAAGTATTCTCGATAATCTGCGATGGGGTAATGAGCATGCCACATTGGAGGAGTGTCAGGAGGCCTGCCGTATGGCATGCGCTGATGAGTTCATCGACCAGATGCCAGATGGTTACTATACCCGAATCGAACAAGGTGGCGCAAATGTTTCTGGAGGTCAGAAACAACGTCTCTGCATCGCCAGGGCATTGCTCAAGCATCCACAAGTGCTTGTATTAGACGACAGCACGAGTGCTTGCGACACGGCCACTGATGCCATGATACAGCGGGCTTTCCGAGAGCAGATTCCCAACACCACGAAAATCATCATCGCTCAGCGTATTTCGAGTGTGAGCGCTTGCGACCGCATCTTAGTGATGGACAACGGTAGAGTCAGTGGTTTCGACACCCATGAGCATCTGCTTCGCGATAATGCCATCTATCGTGAGATTAATGCCCTGCAGACAGAAGAGGGCGGTGATTTTGACGAGCCGCGGAAGAAGAGATCAAAGAAACCCCAAAAATCTAAGAAGTCATGAGAATGGGAATGCCACCAAAAGGTCCTAATTTCGAACCGAAACCAAGGGCTAAGAATCAGAAAGCAACCTTGTTGAGATTGCTGCGCTATGTGATGCACCATTATCGCTTCTCATTTGTCGTGGTTTTTGGTTGTATCATTGTCTCGTCGGCAGCTACTCTGTTATCAACACTGTTTACACAACAGCTCATAGACAAGTATATTGTGCCCCTCATGGGAGTAGCTTCCCCCAACTATAGCCCACTTGCCATGGCGTTGTTGAAGTTGGCAGTTGTGCTCATTGTGGGTGTGGCGTGTTCATATGCCTACAACCGCATCATGATCAACGTGAGCCAAGGTACGATGCTTCGGCTGCGAAAGGATATGTTTGCCCATATGGAGCAGTTGCCTGTGAGCTATTTTGACACACATTCGCATGGCGATGTCATGTCTACCTATACCAACGATGTGGATACACTACGTCAGGTACTCAGCACCAGCCTTCCGTCTGCGTTTAGCTCGCTTATCACACTTGTGATGACCTTCGCCAGTATGATTATCTTGAGCATCCCCCTCACATTTGTGTCAATTTTTATGGCCATCGTGATGGGTTTTGCCACCACTTATCTCGGGAAGAGGTCAAGAAAGCATTTTGTGGCACAGCAGGAAAACCTTGCGGCTGTCAATGGTTTTATCGAGGAAATGATGACAGGTCAGAAAGTGGTGAAGGTATTTTGCCATGAGGAGCAGGCCATGGGACAGTTTGAGCAAATCAACGATGCCCTTTGCGACAGTGCCTACAATGCCAACAAAATCGCCAATATCGTGATGCCTGTTAACGGCAATCTTGGCAACTTGGGCTATGTGCTCATCGCTGTTGTCGGAGCCACGCTGGCACTGACCACAGACATTCCACTCACCTTGGGAACCCTTGTAGCTTTCCTCACCCTCAATCGCAATTTTACCCAGCCCATCTCGCAAATCAGTCAACAGATTAACAATGTTATTTCTGCATCTGCGGGTGCGGAGCGCATCTTTGAACTGATGGACGAGCAGCCGGAGCCTGACCATGGACAAGTGACTCTCGCCAATGTCATAGAAACTAAAGACCATCGGCTACAGCCTACCGACCGTCGTACCAATATGTGGGCATGGAAGATGATGGATGGTACGTTACAAAAGGTGGAGGGAGGTGTGAGTTTCGATATGGTAGATTTTGGATATACACCTGAGAAGCAAGTACTTTTTGATATTGTCCTCCATGCCATGCCTGGTCAGAAAATTGCCTTTGTGGGAGGTACCGGAGCCGGCAAGACCACCATCACCAATCTCATCAACCGTTTCTATGATATTCAGGACGGAAAGATAAAATACGATGGGATTAACGTGAATGACATTTCAAAGCGCGACTTGCGTAGAAGCCTTGGTATGGTGTTGCAGGAAACCAATCTCTTCACAGGTACCGTGATGGACAATATTCGGTACGGAAAGCTTGACGCCACTGACCAGGAGTGTATTGAGGCTGCCAAACTTGTTGGGGCAGACGATTTCATCCGACGTCTGTCAAATGGCTACCAGACCGTCATCAGTGGCAGTGCATCGAACCTCAGCCAGGGTGAGCGTCAGTTGCTATCCATCGCACGTACCGCCATCGCCAACCCACCTGTACTGATTCTTGATGAGGCCACCTCGTCGATAGACACCCGTACCGAGAAAATGGTGCAGCATGGTATGGACTCTCTTATGCGTGGGCGCACCACCTTTGTGATTGCACACCGCCTTTCCACCGTGAGAAATTCCGATTGTATCATTGTTTTGGAGCGTGGAAGAATCATAGAAAGTGGCACACACGATCAACTTATCGCACAACAAGGTAAATATTATCAACTATACACTGGCAATGAGATATAGTGTTCCTATTCGATTATTATGACTGAGAAAGAACGTATCCTTCAACTCCGCCGTGAGTTGCATGAGCACAATCACCGATATTATGTGCTTAACCAACCAACCATCAGTGACCAGGATTTCGATTACATGATGCATGAACTCCAAGATTTGGAGGCGCGGCATCCTGAATTGGCCGATCCAAATTCCCCCACACAGCGTGTGGGTAGCGACCTCAATCAGGAATTTACCCAGGTTGCTCACAAATATCCCATGCTCTCTTTAGCCAACACTTATAGTGAGAGCGATGTGGAAGAATGGTTCAATAGTGTGACCAAATTACTTGATGGAGAACCATTTGAGGTTTGTTGCGAACTGAAATATGACGGATTGTCTATCTCGCTTACCTACGAACATGGGCAGTTGGTGCGGGGAGTGACTCGTGGTGACGGTGTGCATGGTGATGATGTCACCGCTAATGTGAAAACCATAAGGTCCATACCGTTGATTTTATCGGGATGGCAAAATAAGCCACAAGTACAAGATCTTTTTTCCCAATTTGAATCAACTATACCCGACGTGTTCGAAATTCGTGGTGAAATACTCATGCCGTGGGCTGTATTCGACCGTCTAAATGTTGAACGTGAGGCTGCTGGAGAACCACTTTTTGCCAATCCCCGCAATGCGGCGAGCGGCACGCTGAAAAGTCAGAAGTCTGAATTGGTTGCAAGTCGTCAGTTGGATGCCTACCTTTATTATCTATTAGGTGAAAACCTGCCATGCGATGGGCATTACGAAAACCTGATGGCCGCTGCTAAATGGGGATTCAAGATTAGTAAGGGTATTAAAAAGGTGAGCACCTTACAAGAAGTGTTGGACTATATACAATATTGGGACAAGGAGAGGAGGAATCTGCCTGTGGCTACAGATGGCATCGTGCTCAAAGTGAACTCACTGCGTCAGCAGCGGGTGTTGGGATTCACCGCCAAGAGCCCACGATGGGCCATCGCTTATAAATATAAGGCCGAACGCGAATGTACACGACTCAACGAGGTGACCTATCAGGTGGGGCGTACGGGAGCCATCACACCTGTCGCCAATATGGAACCAGTGTTGCTGGCTGGTACCACCGTAAAACGTGCCACACTCAATAACGAGGATTTCATCCGATCATTAGACCTCCATCTTGGCGACTATGTCTATGTGGAGAAGGGTGGTGAGATCATCCCCAAGATTGTCGGAGTAGATACCAACCGCCGGGATGCCAGTTCGGAGCCTGTGAGGTTCATCACCCATTGCCCGGAATGTGGCACGCCCTTGGTGCGCTATGAGGGTGAGGCTGCCCATTATTGTCCCAATGATACGGGCTGTCCCCCACAAATCAAGGGACGTATAGAGCATTATATCGCACGTAAGGCCATGAATATTGACTCCTTAGGGCCTGAGACAGTGGCAGAGTACTATCGTCGTGGACTCATTCATAATATCGCTGATCTTTACCGTATTGGGGTGCAGGACATCAATGGCGATGGCTCACGACAGAAGTCGGCCGTGAAAATTGTGAATAGCATTGCCAATTCTGTGCATGTGCCGTTTGAACGGGTGGTTTTTGCTCTTGGAATTCGTTTTGTGGGAGAGACATCGGCAAAACTGCTCGCCCGTCATTTCAAAAACATCGATGCCTTGGCAACAGCTACTGCTGAGGAATTGACACAGGTAGAGGGAGTTGGAGAGGTTATCGCCGCTAGTGTTATTTCCTATTTCTCCAACCCGAAGAATCAAGAGATTATTGAGCGACTCCGTGCCTATGGTGTCTGTATGAGCCTGACCGAAGAGCAGATGCAGACATCAGGCGATGCGTTGGCAGGTAAGAGCATAGTCATCAGTGGTGTCTTCGCTTATCACAGCCGTGACGAGTACAAGGAAATCATTGAGCGGAATGGTGGAAAAAACGTAGGTTCCATCAGCGGAAAAACCTCTTTCATCCTCGCTGGTGAGAATATGGGCCCATCGAAACTCCAAAAAGCTGAAAAACTCGGCATCCCCATAGTATCGGAAGAAGAATTTCTGGAATTATTGAAGATTGAAAAATGAAAAGTAGTTAAAGGGTAGTTAAAGAGTAGTTAAAGAGTAGTTAAAGGGACATTACTCCCACTGCTCCAATTCCTAATCAAATGTCCAAACTCCCCAATGTCTAAACTCTCGAACTCCCAAATCTCAAACTCCAAAAAACATGAACATCATCGTATCATCAGAAATAGAAACTATCTGTCCACAATTTGTAGGAGCAGCAGTTGAGGCACATTGTGTTAATTCTGCATATAGTGTAGAATTATGGCAGGAGATAGAGGACTTGTGTACACGCTACAAAGCCACTCTTACTCCAGACACTTTGAAACTCTTGCCGGGGATTGAGGCGACCCGTCGAGCGTATCGGGCTTTTGGGAAAGACCCATCACGCTATCGGCCAGCGGCTGAAGCATTAGTGCGCAGAACGCTGAAAGACAAGCCCCTTTATCAGGTTAATACACTCGTTGACCTGATTAATTTAGCGAGCATGGCCTTCGGCTATAGCATAGGCGGTTTTGACGCTGACCGTTTTGTGGGCGATACACTTACCTTGGGTATAGGACGTCCCGGTGAACCATATGAAGGTATCGGTAGGGGTATGATTAATATCGAAGGACTGCCTGTCTATCGTGATGCCGATGGTGGGGTGGGGACACCGACAAGTGACCATGAGCGTACAAAAATACTCTCTACGACGACTCATGTCTTGGTGTTAATCAACGGGTATGATGGGGATGAAAAAAATGTCATAGAAAACGCTGAGTATATCCAGCGTCTCCTACGACAGTATTGTAATAGCGACGGCGGCAGTTATAGCCTATATAGATAGCTACACTCCAATGCTTATAGTAATGGTAGCAGCTTTCGGTCGCCTTCGGTCCATTTGAGAGAAGGTAGCTCCTTTTTTGTGAGCCACTTGCAGTCTAGGTGCTTCAACATTTTAAAGTCGCCATCTCCACCCTTGCAAAGATAGGCTGTCAGCGTGATGCTGAAGTCGGGATATTCATGTGCGATGCTTCCTATGCAGCGTCCCACATAGATGTCCCAATCCATCTCCTCACGTATCTCTCGCAGGAGGGCATGGTGCTCGGATTCTCCTTCCTCCACTTTTCCTCCAGGAAATTCCCAGTATTCACTGGTATACTCGTATTCCGACCGACACCGCTGCATACAGAGATATTTGTCCTTGTCTTTAATGACGGCTGCCACCACTTTGTAATGCTTTTTATTATCCATAGGTATATATTTTGGAGTTTAGGAGTTTGTACATTCCCTTTTTTTCTCGAACGGGTTGAATGGTGCTATCAACTTGTTTGCTTGTCAACTGAAGAGTTTATTTGTCAACTGAACTTTTCGCCTTGATGGGGAGGTGACGCCATAGCCACCGCGGAATGCGACGCCAGAAGGCCGTAACAATTCTCCAGCGCCAGTCTATCACGCTGACATGTCGATGCTTTTTGATGGCTTCCACAATCTCGTAAGCAACATCTTCTTTACGAAGCATCATGGGATAATGATGCGCATTGTCAAGTAGGGCTGTATCCACAAAACCGGGTCGTACATCGGTGATGCGAATGTTTAGATGCCGCATGTTGGCTTGTTGTTCCAATGCTTGTAGATAAGTACTTTGGAAAGCCTTTGTTGCAGAGTAGGATGGTGCTACCCCTAAACCCTTTGTTCCTGCGATAGAGGTAATGGCAGCAATGTGACCTCCTTGATGCTCTGCCATGTATCGGAAAGCCAAATCAACCATCCGTGTAAATCCCAAGGCATTGGTTTCCACGGTGAGTAGTTCGGTTTTTGTCTCGAGAGTGGGGTTCTGCCTGCCGATACCTGGAGCATAGAAGAATAAGTCCATTCCCCCAGTCATGGCTATAAGACTTAATAGTAGGTCTTCTGCTTCCTCGCTGTTGACATCGATGGTTTCCACTTCTACCCGTCCGGGATTTTTTTGTTTCAACTCCATGAGCAATTCTGTTCGCCGAGCAGCAACACCGATGCTCCATCCCTCAGCAAGCAGCAGTTTTGCCACTTCCATTCCGATGCCTGATGACGCACCTAAAACAATTGCTCTTTTCATTGCAACCTCCTTCTCTTTTTTACGGAATCATAGAAGTCATAGATATCTTAAAATCCATAGAAACCCAACTTATTTCACAACAAACTTTCTACCATTCTGGATGTAGATTCCTGGGCGGAGTGAACCTTCCACCTTGACACCCTGAATAGTATAAATGGAGTCGTCGTAGTCGGTGATATGTTGATTGTTTTGAAGGTCATTGATGCCAGAAGGACTTAGCATGAGCTGGTTGCTACCGTTGGGATAGTAGATGGCACGGACCTGCATGCCGGTTCGGCGCTGACTCTGTGCGATGGATGCTTCCCAATTGCCTTTGAGGAATAGCGACCATGCTTTTTTGTTGTCACTGGCAGAGATGTCGCTTACCCAATAATAAGATGAACTTGCTCTCTCTCTACCTGGCGTATAGTTGTCATAATAACATCCTAAGAGTGGCAAGTAGAATGTATTTTCGTTATTTTTCGATACCATTTTATAAACTGTCACACCATTGAGGCTTTCTTCGGTTCTGGTACAGTTTTTAAAAAGTTCCTGAATATCGTCATATGACGGCATACGGCTAAGGTATGTTTTCCCATTGTGAACGATGGTCTTGCCACTTGATGGGTCGAGTGTGGGGATGCCACCAATATCATCCACACCGATGAGGGTAGCATCACTGTTGGCATCGTCAATTTCCCATTTGTAGTTATCCCATGTATATGAGTCCTTTGTCTCGATTTCTCCCCAAGCGTAATAGCCTCCTGTTCCCTCTGGGCAGGTTGCTCCAACATTGTATGTCGCCCAAAGCTTACCACTGGGTAATCCCAGGTCCACATATTCAGCGTCGGAGTCTGGGATATTTCCACCTTGGCCTCCGCCACCTTGGCCTCCGCCACCATTTTCTTCATGGTTGTCGTAGAAATAGCCATTCTTCCATACGTAATAGTTGCTCCCCGTGGATGTTTTAGATGGGGTGAATCCGTTGGGGAATATTAGCAGACAAGGTTTTGTTTTTGTGCCAACTTTTGTACATGCCTTGTCATTAAGGAGATTGGCTGTGGATGGGACAGTGAATTGTGCAAGTGCCGAACAATTTGTCAACATTCCCGTGGTGACAACACCTGTCTTGAAGGTAAATGTGGAGAGGTCGAGTGTCTGGAGTGATGTGCAGTCCATGAACATAGTTCCCATAAATGTCACTTTCGAGGTGTCGAAACTACTCAAGTCGATATCCATAAGATTTGTGCAGTCTTGGAACATCGAACCCATGGCTTTTACGTTGGAAGTTTCGAAACTACTTAGGTCAAGATTCCTGAGAGCCAGACATGACATAAACATACATCCCATATCAGTAACTTTGGAAGTGTTAAATTGGCTTACGTCTAGGTCGGTAAGCTTGTAGCAGAGCGAGAACATGGCATTCATGTCGGTGACATTTGATGTGTCAAAATGACTCACGTCAATGCTAGTTAAATTTGCGCAATAGGCAAACATTCCTTCCATATCTGTCACTTCAGATGTGTTCAGATAGGAAAGACCATTGATTTTTGTGAGTTTTGACATCATGAGGAACCATGCATAGCAAGTAGTTGGTCTTGCTTCTGCAAAACTGGTGTCAAAAACTACTGTGGTAATATTTTCAGAACTTCCATCTATATACCATTCTGGGAAGTGTGTATCGTTATTCAGCCCATATTTTGTTCCTGTGCGAGTGTTTTCCTTATTATCGTAATAGAATGTGAGCGTAGTTCCCGAGAGCACAACATATGGATGATTGGTAGTAGGATTAACAGGAGTGGTTTTGGACTTCACTGGTCGGATGGCTGCTCCTGTGCGTCTACGGCATGATGTGATTGTTGGAGCGCTATTACTACTGATGTAAAGAACTTTAGCCTTTTGGCTGCTGGTGGGATCGATTCCTGAAGTCCAAATGTAAGAATAACTCTCTTGTCCGTAATCTTTTCCATCATAACTACATCCCACAAATGGCATGAAAATGCTGTTGCCATTGGGACCTGTGACATGATACCCGCTGACACCGTGCTCTTCTCCCTCGGAGAATGTACATTTTGTGAGTAGCTCGTTCATCTCGTTGATTGTTGGCATTCTCCATGAGTCATCTTGTCCCCAGTTGGTTGAAGTGGCAGCGTCGTATTTAGTACCGCTGATGTTGGAGCCAATATCAATCATAGATGAGGAACTACCATTGCAATAGAGGTAGTTTGACCATGTGTAAGTGGACTTCGTTTTTGTCTCGCCCCATGCGAAGAAATCTACTGCACATTCCTCGTTCTCTATTTTGTTACCTCCAATGTTGGAGTTGCACCAATCCACACTTAATCCAAGATCCACCGCCTCAATATCCCATGTGTGGGCTTGTGGTTGTGGGACGATATCATCTATTGCCTCTACTGGTCGGATGGCAACACCAGTTCGGCGGTTCAGATTTGAAAAAGTTGCTTTTGTTCCAACCTTTAGATAAGCTGCCTGCGCCTTGGAAATATCGCTGCTGACGTTGTTGCCAGTCCAGTAATAGCAATATGAACCCACTCCGTAGTTCTTGCCATCATAACTACATCCAGAGAAAGGTAGGAAGATACTGTTTCCATTTGGTCCTGTTACACGATATCCTTTGACGTTATTCTCGGTTTTCTCTACCCATGTACATTGATTGATAAGCTCTTTCCATTGTTCGGTTGTTGGAATACACATGACCTTGTTGTTCCTTTTGTAGGCAACGTCGTAGGTTTCGCTCTGGCTGATGTTTGTTCCAATGTTCAACGATGTATAGGCCGATCCACTGCATAGTGTATAGTTAGCCCATGTGTAGGTGGATTTTGCAGATGTCTCTCCCCATGCATAGTATTTCCCATTTTGGGTTTCATGGGTGGCATCGACGTTCAGATTTGCCCATTTCACACTAAGACCTAGGTCAACGAGTTCTAGTGCTTGGACGTTAGGATCATCGATTATTGGGTTGGTCTTTTCTCCCTTTACAGGTCGGATGACTGCCCCCGTCCTTCGCTGAATATCTGTAATAGCTGGTGCTGTTACAGCTTTAAGGTATAATGAAGATGCCTTTTGGTTGGTGCTTGTAGATATGTCTCCGCTCCAATAGTAGGTATAGCTACCACTGCCGTAGCTCTTCCCGTCATAGCTGCATCCTGCAAGTGGCATGAAGATGGTATTCCCGGAAGGTCCTTTCACGTTATAGCCATTTACACCATTGACTGTCACAGCTGTGAAGGTGCATTTTTGATATAGTTCTTTGATTTCTGCATTTGTGGGTATTCTCCAATCGCTCCCCCATAAAGATGTAGCTGCGTCATAGCTGGTACCCGAGATGTCGGCTCCGATGTCATTCACTGTGGCAGCCGTACCACTGGCATGTTGATAGTTAGCCCATGTGTAGCTACTCTTCGTAGTTGTTTCACCCCAAGCAAAAAAACTTCCATACTTTTCAGCTGAAGTGGCACCTAGATTGAATGAGGCCCATTTAACACTCAGTCCAAGATCTATGGCCTCTGGAGAAGGAGTTGTCGGTTCTATTGTACCTCCCTGGCTTCTGACAGGACGAATGGGAAGTCCTGTCCGACGTTTTGCAGTTAGACCTTCCACTCTTGCGCCAGAACCAATCTTGATGTACATGGCGGTGGCTTTAGAATCGATATTTCCCTCAATGTCTTTTGTGCCTACCCAGTAATAAGTGAGTGAGTTCTGAGAAACTAATTGGTCGTCGTATTTATAACCTGGGCAGGGGAAAAAAAGTGTGTTTCCATTTGGGCCGATGAAGGCCATACCTTTGACACCATTATAGGTCTTTAAAGCCACAACACATTCTATGATGAGTTCACATATCTGGTCATATGTGGGCATTTGCCAATCACTTCCCCATTGAGCTCGTGCTGCGTCGTATTTTGTTCCAGAGATGGTTTCCCCGATGTCCTGCACAGTTGTTTCTGTGCCGCTGCAATATTGGTAGTTCGACCAACTATATGTTGATTTTGTAGTGGTTTCACCCCATGCAAAATAGTCACCAAATTCCTCTGCTGAAGAGGCTCCGATGTTTGTATTTGCCCACAAAGTTTTGCTAGGGAGTCCTAAGTCCACATATTCATGTGTGTCGGCCATTGCAGCTATGGATGCCAAAAGCGACAAGAACCAGATACAAAAATGCTTCATTTTAATGTATAGTGCTAAGTGTGAAAAAGATGAATATAAATTCCCAACCTATTGAGTTGATAATTGCGTAATTTGCTTGAATGTGCAAAGTTAGCAATATTTCTGCATATTTTGTTGTATGGATGTCAAGGTTTAATATATATTAACGTGAAAACTAAGAATAGACGGACGATTCGCCGAATCGTCCGTCTATTCTTAGTAGTGAGAAGTTGGGGGCTTTATTTCACCACAAACTTCTGTCCATTCCTCACATAGACACCTGGTTTGAGGGTGCCCTCAACCTTGACGCCTTGTAAGGTATAGGTGGCATTGTCGAAAGTGGTGGCCAGTTGTGGCGTGCGTGGGCATGAGATGCCAACAGTGGCATCAGGCTCGCCGTTGAAGTTATCCATACAGAAATATCCCGGTGTGGTCATGCCCCAGTCGTTGTAGCGTGAGCTTGTTACCTCGAACCATATCTTTGTGACCTCTCCAAGGTTGGTCAAGTCAACCCATTGCCACTGGTTGATATAGTAGTGGTTGGCGGTATTCTCCGAGCGGTAATCGGCCAGATATACTTCCTGATTTGTGGTTGTGCCGTCTGCGTGTTCGCCGGTAATGATGAGTTTGCACCAGTCACCAGTGGTGAATCCTCCTGGTGTCATGCCGTCACCATTGAGGATAGCTTCTACTGTCCATGCGTTGTTGGTGATATACATTCCGCTGATTGTCTCCGGTCCATTGGACATCACTACGGCCTCATGGAAAGCAGAGGGATAGACCACGGCGAAGTTGCTGCTGCCGTCGTAGCCTGTACCCACGCAGTTGCGATATTGGTCAGCCAGTGTGGCGTATGTGGTGCCTGTCATATTCGACACACCAATGCCCGACCATGAACCATATGTGACGTCGTAAATGGTGGTGAATTCGTAGCTGCCGCTTCTGAAGGAGGACTGTATGCAGGGCATCCCCCATGAGTTCATCACTTCAACACCCTCGACTCCTGCACCATTGTAAGAACTTTCTGGTTCGAGTGCTATCTCTTCAAATGTTGCTGGACCAGTGGCTTCAGGAGCTATACCGTTGAAATCATCCATGCAGAAATAGGTGGGAGTTGTGAGACCCCAGTCATTTTTGCGCGAGCCGTCCATGCGGAATGTGATAGACTTCACGGTGCCTAATGATGTGAGATCCACCCATTGCCAGTCGTTCACATAGTAATGGTCTTCCACATTCTCCGATCGGTAGTCGGCTAAGTAGTAGTAGATGGTGTCGGCCGTCTCGTCGGGATGGTTGCCAATAATACACAGAGTAAGGTAGTCGCCAGTGTCGAAAGCTCCCGGTGTCATGCCGTCTCCATTGAGGATGGCATCTACCACCCATGCGTTGTTGGTGACGTAGAATCCCGAGATTTGCCTCCCTTCCGGGGCATCGATGTCAATAGTCTCTCCCTGC
>JAFZAE010000125.1 GCA_017548385.1 Prevotella sp. | reverse complement strand
TGATGGTCGGTATGCTGGCATATAAGCGACTGGGACTTTCGGATACGATAGCTTCGCTGTCGACGGCCGTACTCTTTTTGCCTGTGGTGGCAAGGCCTCTATATGCTTGGTTTATCCGAAGGGCAGGCAAGGTGAAGATATGGATTATTAGTACGGAAGTTGTCTTCGCAGTGGCGATGATGGAGGTTGCCACAAATATCACCAGTGTGTCGTGGGAGTGGAGCGTATGGCTGTGGCTGGTGGTTGCGTCATTGGTGTGGGCCGTACATGGTGTTGCAACCGATGAGATTTGCTATAGTGAGTTGGTGGGTGAGCGACGTCGACGTGTAGAAATTGGTGTCAATGTGTTTTCCGTTGCGGTGATGTTCGCTGGAGGAATGATGGTGATGGTAGCCGGCAATATGGAGGTGTTAGGAATAGGCAATGTGGAGAGTGTGGGTTCATATGAACTGGGAACGGCCTGGGCATCGGCTTTTAAGGTTGCGTCGGCTATCGTTGTCACAGGAATGGCACTCTTACTGCTGATATTACCCGTCAACACCGTCATTAAGAATATCGGCAGTCGAAGGACGTTGGAAAAACGTAAAGGACAAATGCAGACGCTGATACGTGAACCGCTTGCCTGGCATATGACTGGAGTCGTGTCGCTGTTCACGTTGGCGCAGGCATTCATGGTAAGAGGTGTGCCGTTGTTTGTGTCCAGTCCGGCAAACATCGGTGGACTGGCGTTAAGTCCTCAGGAGGTGGCATTTGTACTTTTCACTGTGGGTATGCTGACCTTTGTCTTTGGACTGGCCTTTGGCGTGAGAACCGTTCATAGACATGGCCTGGAGCATTGGCTGTGGCCGATGTCTGTGGCAGTGGTGCTGCCTGATGCCATCTATGTCTATCTGGCTTTCTCCATGCCGTCAGATGTGATTACCGTCAGTTTCTTTATTGGTATCTCACAATTGCTATGTGGTTTTGGAATGGCGGCTTTATTAGAGTATATGCTGGACTTCTGTCAGTCTGGGAACCACCGCAAGAAACGTTTTTATGCCTGTTTGTCGTTGTTGGCTTTCCTGTTGATGGTTACGGGAATACTGACGGGTATCATGCAGGACTATTTGGGCTTCCGTAAATTCTTCACGCTTATCTTGCTCATCGCTGTCGCCACCTGGTGCGTCATGGCTTGGAAGGCAAGATCGGAAAGAGAGAGTGAGGAAGATTGAAAAGGAACTGTTTTACTCCCCGTATCTCTTGACTATATCCCCATATTCGTCGATGCGGCGGTCGCGGAGGAATGGCCACCAGCGGCGCACTTGTTCGCTATGGGATATGTCGATATTGATGATGGCGGCTTCCTCTTCGCTGTCGCTGGCACGGAAGATGATTTCCCCTTGAGGTCCGGCGACAAAACTGCTTCCCCAAAATTGTATGCCATTGGTCTGACCAGATGGGTCGGGCTCGTGCCCTACACGGTTGGCGGCTACCACGGGTAGTCCGTTAGCCACGGCATGTCCACGTTGTACGGTGGTCCAGGCCTCTCGCTGACGTTGTTGCTCCTCGGGTGTGTCGCTGCTCTCATAGCCAATGGCAGTGGGGTAGATGAGCAGGTCGGCGCCATGGAGAGCCATCAAACGTGCTGCTTCGGGATACCATTGGTCCCAGCAGACCATTACACCGAGGCGTCCCACACTGGTGTCGATGGGTCGGAATCCCATGTCGCCAGGGGTGAAATAAAACTTTTCATAGTAGGCGGGGTCGTCGGGGATGTGCATCTTGCGATAGGTGCCGGCGATGCTGCCATCACGTTCCATGACCACGGCGGTGTTATGATACAAACCGGCTGCACGTCGCTCGAAGAGTGAAGTGACAATCACCACATTGAGACGGCGGGCGATTTCACCGAAAAACTGTGTGGAAGGCCCCGGAATGGGTTCTGCAAGGTCGAAATTGTTCACATCCTCCACTTGACAGAAATAGGGCGTGTTGTGCAGTTCCTGGAGCACGATGAGTTGTGCGCCACGTGCTGCCAAGTCGTCGATGGCTTCTGCCATACGGCGGAGATTGTCTTCTTTATCTGCTGTTTTTCGCTGCTGAAGCAGACCGATTGTTAAAGTGTTCATATTTTGAGTTTTTTGAGTTTTTGAGTTTTTGAGTTTGTAAGTTTTTAAGTTTTGGGACGGATTGGGATGGTGTAGGAGGAGTATTCTCTCATCACTTACCTCTCACCCCTCACCACTAAAAGAACTTCTAATTCCTAATTAATCATACCCCTTACCTTTGAGAACGTTCCTTGTGGGTATTGCATGGTGAGGCAGTGGAGAGAGCCGTGCTGGCGTACTACCACACGGGCGTCGATGCCGATGATGTCGAGGCCGGGAAAGGCCAGTGAGATGGTCTCGCAAGCCAGGGCGTCGAGGTCGGGTTGAGCGTATGTGGGAACGAGTACGGCACCGTTAAGGATGACGAAGTTGGCATAGGTGGCAGGAAGACGTTCTCCATCGTCGAAGATGGGGTGGGGCATGGGCAGTCGCAGGAGGCGATAGGGATGCCCGTCGGGTGTTCGCAGTGTACGGAGTTGCTGTTCCAATGCCAGAAAATCCTCATATTGTGG
This sequence comes from Prevotella sp., assembly GCA_017548385.1. Lineage (GTDB taxonomy): Bacteria > Bacteroidota > Bacteroidia > Bacteroidales > Bacteroidaceae > Prevotella. The sequence continues at coordinate 888 of JAFZAE010000125.1, read as the reverse complement.
GTCTTCTACACCGTCGCAGCCCACATAGAGCAGGGTGTCATAGGGTGCAAAGCGTACGATGGTATCGATGTGCCCATCGGTATCATCGCCGATGAGGTTGCCATGGTCGAGCCAGATGACTCGTTGCGCCCGTAGTCGCCGAAGTAGTTGTGTCTCAATCTCTTGTCGGGTGAGGGGCTGGTTGCGATTGGGTGCTAACAGACAGGTGCTGGTAGTGAGGATGGTTCCCTCGCCATTGCTCTCTATCGAACCACCTTCAAGCACAAAGTCATCGTGAACCTCGATGGGAAATTGGAATAGGCACTGTCTAGCCATTTTACCCGTAATCTGGTTGTCGAGTTCGGCGGGGAATTTGTCGCCCCAGCCATTGAAGCGGAAGTCGAGCACCATGCCACGACCTTTTGCATCGGTCAGTGTGATGCCACCATGGTCGCGTGCCCAGGTGTCATTGGTAGCACACTCGCAGAAAGTGATTTGTGCCAGAGCCTCTGGGCTGAGAGATTTTTTTAATGTCTGGCGCACGGCATCGGGTTCGGGTGTGACTATGACCAATGCTTCGTAGCGTGTGATAGCCTTAGCCAGTTGTATGAATGTCTCCGTAATCTCCTTTAAGTAGGGCTTCCAATCGGTGTCGGCATGTGGCCATGTCAACTGGATGGCATCCTGAGGGTACCATTCTGCGGGAAGGTGTAGGCTGGAGAATATCGTTTTCATTTGTTTTCCCCTTTTTTGATGGTTTACGATGCAAAGATAGTGCAAGGCGAGCGAAATGCAAAATAAAAAGTATATTTTCGTTTCCGAGCCGCAGCCTATCTTATACAAAGATAGTGCAAGGCGAGCGAAAAGCAAAATAAAAAGTATATTTTCATTTCCGAGCCGCAGCCTATC
>JAFZAE010000013.1 GCA_017548385.1 Prevotella sp. | reverse complement strand
ACCCCGATATGTGGACACAGGTGCGCCACAATCCTATCATGATGCTCCAGATAGGCATTATTTTTTAATTTGCAAAATTTTCAGTTGTTTTTTTTCGGGCAACAGCCACTTTTACAAGACAACCATGTAAGTTGGGGGCAGAAAAATGACGCACCCTCCCTGATGATGGAAAGTGCGTCATCTCCCTCAATGAAAGGCTGAGGGTGCGTGCTTCAATACGCCTTAAAACAGGGTAAACTTGTAGCCGAGAGTCAATTGGAATGTAAGGTTTTTGCTGTCAAGATTTACTTTATCCTCGTCGAAAATCTTGGTAACACCAAGAGTATAACGTGCGTCGAGGACAAATCTTTTGAATTCATTGGATAAGCCTACAGGAATGGCGAAGTCGAATGATTTCACGGCATCGTCAAAATCTGCTTTATGGCCTGCTCCTTCCATTTTAGCAGAAAGATTGAATCCAGGTTGCAAACCTGCCTTCAGTGCCAGACCTTTCACTACGTAGTAGTTGGCCGTGATGGGTACAGTAAGATAGTCCATCTTGTATGTGACGTCGGTCTTATCCAACTCGCAACCCTGTTGTGAGTAGTTGAGACCTCCAGCAAGGCTGAACTTGTTGCTCAAGAAGTACTCAAACTCAGGACCTATCACGAGACCTACGCGAGCTTTGGTGTCCTCGGTGTTGTTGAAATCAGCAGCACTAAAACCAATACGTGGCTGAATGGTGAACTCACCTGCTGCGTGCTGCGCAAAAGCACTTGTCGACGCCAATACGATGGCTGCTACAATAAGAAATCTTTTCATTTTAGAATAATTTAAGTGAATGAATAAATATTTGAATGATAAATCACAGCAAATTGTCTGTTATGCAATGATTGCCATCGATTTTGACGTTGATGACAATCAGAAAGGATAGCCGATGGCGAGATGGATGCTCTGTCCGTCGCCAAACTTACGTATGTTGTAAAAGCCACTCTTGCCTGTCTCATAGGGTACATGGAGGCCTATACCCCAGTCGAGACGTACGACAAAAAAGTCGAGGTCGTAGCGGAATCCAATGCCTGTACCTAAGGCCATCTGCTTGAAGATGCGAGAGGGCTTGAAATCGGTCTCATAGTCATCATAGAACTCGTCGAAGTTCCACACATTGCCTGCGTCGAGGAACAAGGCACCATACAGATTGCCAAAAAGGCGAGGACGATACTCTAAGTTGGCCTGAAATTTGATGTCACCCACCTGCTCGATGTATCTCCATCGTCGCTCCTGCGAACGATAGTTGCCCGGACCGATGCTGCGCACAGTGAAAGCCCTGACACTATTAGCCCCACCCACCCAGAACTGCTCTGTATAGGGGGCGTATTCGCTGTTGCCATACGACCATATCACACCTGCATTGAGATGCCCCACCAGTTTGGAGTCATCCGATACACTCCAGGTTTTGGTGAAATTGGTCTCTATCTTCAAGAACTGAGCATATGGATTTTTGAACATCTCCTTATAGGGGTCATCCCATTTCTTTCCAGCTGCCAAATAAGCAAGCGAGAGGACATTACCAGCCTCGCTTACTGTTGTCTCCCAGAAAATTGGATGTCGGTATTTTGCCGGACTGGAAAACATCAGCGTATATTTCATTTTAGGGATAAACATATCCATCATCGACGCCATCAGATAGGGATGATCTGTGAGCATGTCATAAAATTTCTCTGTCCCGTTTTTGAGATAGTTGTACTCCACCATCAGTGGCGTGAACTGGTGCATCCACTGAGGAGACCTCTGCATTTTGTATGTCAACTCCCCAGATACGATATGCCGTTTGAAATAGCCAGAGCGGTTGACCACATTGGTTGATGCCTTAATAAGGGTGGACTGCAGGAGGTATCGGCGACGGCGAATAGGGTTTCCATTGGCGTCGCGACGAACCTGCGACTGCTGTAGTGACCTGGTGGGAAACCATGTGCGCTTGGAGAAAGGATTAAAGAGTCGGGGCAGTTCAATGGAAGCATCACCACCATACTCGTAGGAGTTGATCTCTGAGTCGGAACGGTCGAAAGCATGACCTGTCTGCCACTCGTAGGAACCATGTAAGTTAACATCCAGTTTCTCACCTCCGCGGAATGCGTTTCGTTTGGTAAGACCGACGACGAGCTGTGGTCCTAAGAAGCCAGAGGTCTTACCTTTCAGATTAGATTCTATATAAAAGTCGTAAGGCTTGTCGAAAGTGCAGTTGAGCCTCAAGTCTAAAGTGTCGCAAATAGCCGATGTGTCTCTAGGTGTGAATGTGAAATCTACACGACTGAACAATTCATTGGCTGTAAGTTTATTGGCAGACTCTAAATAGTCGGAATAGTTGTAGAGCTGGCCTGCCCTCAACTTCAAATCGCTCATGATGACACCAGGCCTGATGGGTGGATGCGCCCCACTAAAATGAATAGTGAAGCGACGACGTGTAACAGAGTCCTCCAACTGTCGTATATATGACTTACGCAAATAGACGTCGACTTTGCCAATATACCACTGACGCAGGGCCTGAGATGGGAGACTGTCGGCCATCTGCATTCTCAACGGTACTTTTCCTGGTACGGCAAAGGTATCGGCCAAGTAAGAGGCATAGCTGGGTTGATAATAGTAATAGCCTTTGTCTCGGAACAGCGTGGCAATCCTGCTTCGCTCTGCGTCGAGTGTGGAGACATCGAACGGATCACCAGAATGAATCTTTGCCTCTGTCATCGTACTATCAATCAGCACCTTGGCATCATGAGGGAAATGCTCATAAGTGATGGTGTCGAGCGTATAAAGATGACCCATATAGACGTCGTAGGCCAATTTTGCTTTTTTAGGGTTGTGCGTCGGCACAACTTTTGAGTCGACCCATCCGCTAAAATAGCCATGTGATTGTAGTGTGGACTGCGCCACTGAGGCTCTCAACTCGGCATTTACGTTGCTCATCAGTACCGGTGCCTTGCCAAAAGATTTGGTCATCCACTGGGCAAACTTTGACTCAGAGTCGGCATATTTGTTGTAAATCCACAAATTGATGGGGAACGGTGACCTATAGGAAGAACTGCCAAACAGAGCGCCATTGGGCTCGCAGGCGAGGGCTGCGTCAATCTCCTCCTGTGTGGTGGTGAAATGGTCGCTACGCTCATAACCAGAATAATTGATCTTGTCAATGCCTATGTAGAGTTGGTCACCCTCAGGCACGCTGCTGGTGGTGGAGCATGCGGCGAGCAGGGCCGCGGTCATCACAAGCGAGACACAAACGTAGATATGTATTCGCTGAATTCTCATGGCCTTCTATTGTTGATTGAATCGTTGGGTAATAAGACATTCCTGACAGAGTCGATACGCAGCGTGTCATTACGTGGCCGTATCATGGGCATATTGCTATCGTTCTTGAAACGGAAGATGTCTTT
>JAFZAE010000124.1 GCA_017548385.1 Prevotella sp. | reverse complement strand
GACCCTATGATGGGTCGAGGGTACCTTAATGTAAGAGCGCCGAGTAGGCGCGGTTGAGCGCCCTCCCGATGTCGGGAGGGAGACGGAGGGTGGGAAGGTACCCCTCCTTATGAAGGAGGGGGCGGGGTAGTTGGGAACATCTTGCACCTCAGCATAAAAAATAAACGAGTTCTGAAGATTTTGTCCGCTTAAGGACTAAATCGTGTTCTGCATTCGGTTTTAGATATATTTTTCACGTTCGGAAAAGCAAAAGTGTTTTGCTTTTCTCTCACTTAATCAAAATATTCACTACCTTTACATAAGGTAGGATGCACCTCAGCATAAAAAATAAACGAGTTTATTTTGTTCTGCATTCGGTTTTCACTACCTTTGCACATTGTATTTACATTTGTGCTAATGATGAGATTATTTAAAGCCTTTTTTCTTATATTATTGACATTTGCGATGCCCATGTGGGTATGGGCACAGACAAACGTCATAGGGCAAATAGATATCCAGCGCAGCGAGGAGTGCCCCGCCGTACTCCACGTATATATGCCTGAGATAGGTAAGGCATCGGGTAGGGCAGTGCTCGACTGTCCAGGTGGTGGCTACACCCATTTGTCGATGCAGAACGAGGGCTCGGACTGGGCTGAATATTTCACCTCGCGTGGAGCAGTCTTCGCCATCCTCGAATACCGTATGCCCAATGGCAATCCCGACATCCCCGTGAGTGATGCCTATTGGGCCATCCGTACCCTCCGCGACAGTGCCAATGTGTGGAATATCAATCCCCACGATGTGGGAATCATGGGCTTCTCAGCAGGAGGCCATTTGGCTTCCACCGTCTGCACACAGGCGGAGGCCGACGTGCGCCCCGATTTCAGTATACTCTTCTATCCTGTGATCACCATGGGAAAAGTTGGACAACATGAAGGCTCGTGTAAGAGTTTCCTCGGCGGGCAGCGCGACAACGAGGAGATGCAGCAGCGGTATAGCAGCAACCTCAATGTGCACCCACAACTTACGCCGCCTACTATCATTCTGTTGGCCAACAACGACCGTGGCGTGCCACCGGTGACCAATGGCATCGCCTATTACTCTGCCATGCGCGACTGTGGCAACGACTGCACGCTGCATGTCTATCCACAAGGCGGACATGGCTTCGGTATGAGGGAGACCTTCCCACACCATGGCCAGATGCTCAGTGACCTCAGCGAATGGCTCGAGTATTTAAGCTCTAAACGTTAGATGTTAGCTTTCCGAATACTCCGATTATTCTGATTACTCTTATTATTCAGAAAACCCAGATAAATCCCAAAAACTTAAGAACTCAAAAACTTAAGAATTCAAAAACTCTAAAAAAATGGACACTCTACAAAAAAATATAGCTATCCTCTCTGAGTTGATTGAGACCGAAAAGGCTATTACGCCAAGTAATAACCGACCGCTTCCTTCTGTGGATGCTGTGAAGGAAATCATCCAACTGGTGAAAACGATTGTCTTCCCAGGATATTTCGACAACCAACAGGCCAACCAACGTTTCAGAAGCTATCATATCGGTGTGAACATGGAGCGGCTTTCCGCAATACTTCGGGAACAGATTGCTCTGGCACTGCTCTTCGACCACGACTGCAAAGGCACTGTGGAGCAGCAGGCTGAGGAATATACCATGCAGTTTATCGACCGGCTGCCGGAAATCAAGCGTATCCTCTTTACCGACGTCGAGGCCATCTACGACAATGACCCCGCCGTACATAACTACAGCGAGGTCATCTTCTGCTATCCCGTGGTGCAGACAATGCTTCATTACCGTGTGGCGCATGAACTGCACCGTATGCAGGTGCCTATCCTCCCGAGAATTATCACTGAGAAGGCACATTCTGCCACGGGCATCGACATCCATCCGGGTGCCGAGATTGGGGAGTATTTTGCCATCGACCACGGCACTGGCGTGGTCATCGGCGAGACCTGCATCATCGGCAACCATGTCACTCTCTATCAGGGCGTGACCCTCGGCGCCAAGAATTTCCAGATTGACGACAGCGGACGGCCTGTCAATGTGCCGCGCCATCCTATCATTGAAGATCATGTCACGGTCTATGCCAATTCCACTATCCTTGGCCGTGTCACCATTGGCCATGACACCGTCGTCGGCGGTAACATCTGGCTCACCCATAGTGTGCCACCTCATTCCCGCATCTTGCAAAGCAAGGCGCAAAGCGTCTCCTTCACCGACGGACTCGGAATTTAATTAGGGGTTCTTTGTTGTAAGAGGTGAGGGGTGAGAGGAGAGAGGAGAGAGGAGAGAGGTGAGAGATTACCCCTACTACTCAAAAGGGTGATTGCAACGGCAAAAACATTGCATACAGAGAAACCAATGGGGTATAATAGTACTGTCCTTTTTTAACTACTTTTTAACTCCCTTTAATTTCAGCATTTCTTTGGTTAAGCCTTCCAGGGTGTATTTCCCATCAGTGAGTTTTTCAACAAGTTGTTGAACTTCTTGGACAATGTAGGCGAAATCGGGGGCTTCTTCTGGTTGAATGACGATGTCATCGGCAACCAATTCCTGCCATTCTACCTGCTGGTCGTTTGCAGAGATACGCTCTTTGTAAAACCACTTGCCATCCATGAAGATAAAATAATACATTTCAGGGATGTCACCGTCTAATGAGGCATACATATAAGGACGATTGTCCGACCATTGTTCACCGCAGTCTGTGTTGGAAGTGCTGAATGAGGTTCGGTCACCTTCAAGAATGTATTTTAATACCGATTCATAATCAGTGAGACCTGCCTCTTGGTAGAAGAATCTCTTGGCATTCTCCGGAGTACCGTCACGATGGCAGTATATCTCCATGAATGGATATTCCCTCTTGGTCTTCAGGAAATGAATGTCGTCGAATGTCAGTTCCCTGTCCAAATCACTCTCTTTTAACTTAATCGCTATATTACATCTTGTACTCATGATATTTATTTTTATTTTAAGTTTCGGGAGTTAAAACTTGGAGTTATAATTTGGAGTTATGAGGGGGAGTTAAAAAGCCATTACCTATATAACCCGATAAACTTGTGATTATCCAAACATTTGGCTCATCTTAACTCCTTTGTATAACTCCTTTGTATAACTCCTATACATAACTTCCGAAAGTTGAAATTATATAATATGATGTCTAAAACTACAACTATCCAATACACCCCAATGCCCCGATGACCATACCGAGGAGGGCACCGAACCATATCACCGCCTTTAGTTCCTTGTCCATCACGTTGTGAATGATTTTTTCGGCCTCGTCCATGTCCATTTCGTTGATGCGATTTTCGATGATGCGGCTGATGTCGATGGTCTGGAGGATATGTGGCAAACGCTCCGTGATGAGTGAGCGGTAGAGGTCGATGATGCGGTCGCGTGCCAGGATGAGTTTGTCCTCACGACCTTCGAGTAGTTTCCTCACCGGTTGGTCGAGGAATTTGTCGATTTCACCATCGAGCATATCGTTGACAAGGGTGGCGGAATTGTCGCGGATGAGTTCGTTCACATGTTTGGCCATCAGTTTCTCCGCAGGGTCTATGATGCGGTCGAGCCATGCGTCGGCATGGATTTTCGAGCGGATAAATCCCACTAACCCCGACTTGGTCTTTTCAACTGCCTTTTTGATGACGATATGCGAGATTTTGTTGCCAAGGTCTACGTCATTCATCTTTTGGTGAATCTGTTCCGACAGTTGGGCGGCAACATCGCTCTTGATGAGCGACAAATCTTCCACACTCATATAATGGCAGAGAAATTCCGCTAATGTCTCGTCATTCTTACGCTGTTCTTCAAAAAACAGGTCAATACGGTGACGTATCTTTTCAAGCATCTCCTCAGAGAGGAGGCTACGCTCCATCACCTCGGGGTTTAGCAGGTTGTTGCAGATCGACTCGCCGAGGGCAGCAGCAATGCGTCCTCGCTCTTTCGGGATGATACCGGGAGTGAAGGGCACATGAATGCCAAAGATATACTTTTCCTTATGCGGACGGAAAAGCATACGGATGGCGATATCGTTGGTGATATATCCGATGACACCGCCAAGAAGCGGACGAAGGATAAGGCTAAGAATCATTTATTTAGTTGACGAGTTGACAAGTTGACAAGTTATTTGCAACTTCTAATTTCTAATTTCTAATCTCTAATTTCTAATTAAACCCCACCAGAATCCTAAACACCTTCTGCGGCTGGGCTTCCCATTCCTTCATGGCGGCCTCGGCGGTTTCGGGTGTTGCCTCACCGGAAATCAGTAGGTCGTAGGGACAGTCGGACGACTGCATATAGCGTATCACGCCCTCGAAGTCCTCGGGCATGGCATTGCGCGACCCGCGGATGTCCATCTCTTTCTGCACAAAGAGTTTGGTGTGGAACGAAACGTCGCTCTTGGCATAGCCGATGCACACCACGCGACCGGTGAAGGCCACTTCATTGACTGCCAGATTGTAGGTGATGGGCGATCCAACGGCTTCTATAATCACATCGGGCATGCGACCTTGGGTGATTTCCGTCAGCCGTTCATGCACATCGTCTTTCATCGAGTTGATGACATGGGTGGCGCCCATCTGCTTGACAAGTGCCAATTTCTCGTCGTCGATGTCACAGGCAATCACCGTGGCACCACGGCGCACAGCACGTACGATGGCACCGATGCCCACCATGCCGCAGCCTATCACCACCACCGTGTCGGTGTCTACCACCTGAGCACGGCTCACAGCATGGAATCCCACACTCATAGGCTCAATCAGGGCGCAGTTGCGCACGCTGATACCCTCCACAGGGATAACTTTTGTCCATGGCACTACGATATACTCACACATCGCACCATTGCGCTGTACACCCAATGTCTCATTATGCTCGCAGGCATTATAGCGGCGGTTGCGGCACGAGGGACAGACACCACAGTTGGTGTAGGGGTTCACAGTGACGGTCATCCCAGCCTTCAGATGAGCGGGAACATCGTCACCTACGGCCTCTATCTCGGCACCAATCTCATGGCCGGGGATGACAGGCATCTTTACCATGGGGTTCAGACCGCGATAGGTGTTGAGGTCGCTGCCACAGAAGCCTACATAACGGATGCGGAGGAGCACTTCACCGGCACCACATGTGGGTTTCGGAATATCTACTACCCTCATCTCATGAGGGGCGGTTATTTGTATTGCTTTCATTCTGACATATTTTTTATATACGGTAATTCGATTAAATTCTCAAAGCCGAAGACGCGGGCAGCATTCGACGAGAGGAACTTCTCTTGCTCCGCAGGGGTAAGCAGGGTGCTACGCAGCACAAAGTCGTACGACATCTTGTAGGTGATGGCGGTGATGGTACGAGGATAGTCCGATCCCCACATCAGTTTGTCGATGCCAACCTCGTCGGCAGCGGCGCGGATGGCGCGCATGGCTCCAGGATATGGATAGAATTCATCGTTGAAGAGCCATGTGATGCCGCCGCTCTCCACATAGACGTTCGGATGGTGGGCAAGTCGTATCTGACTCATCCATCCTGGACGTGTCACCATACCGAAATGACCGATGACCACACAGAGATGGGGGCACTCGGCGATGACTTCTTCCATCTCACCTACCTGAATGTCTCCATCGGCTAGTTCGATGCCAAGAATCATCCTATTGTCTTCCATAAAGTGGAACATCTCCATCATCTCGTCGCTTGTGAGCAATACACGGCCTTCAGGTAACAACAGACGGGCGGCGGGGATTTTGATGCCACGGAAACCACGGTCGTGTAGTTCACGCACCAGAGGCATGAACCCCGGACGACGGAAGTCGCACATCCCGAAGACGAAAAAACGGTCGGGCCAGCGGCGAACAACCTCTTCCAGATAGTGGTTTTGCAGACCATCGATAAACTCCTGTGTCACCACGGCGGCCGATACTCGGGCATAGTTCATGTTCGACAGGAAAATCTCAGCAGTGTTGCGGTCGTCGATGATATAGGGAGGGAGCATCTGCACCTCTTCGCCCATAAACATTGCCCGACCGTTACCCATTGGGTAGATGTGATGGCCGTTTACCGTCGCCTCCTGTCTGAGCCACAAATGGCTGTGTGCATCGATTATTTTGAAGTACATGTTTTTTTTAAGTTGACAAGTTGACAAGTTGACAAGTTGACAAGTTGTTTGAAACTTCTAACTCCTAATTCCTGACTAATTACGTATTCGCCCACGATACCCGCTGTTGGTCGCCGATGATGGCGCGCACTTCTGAGAGGAGAGCCTCATCGATAGGTTCGGCGGCGTAGCGAAGGTTGGTGAGCAGGTTCTCACTGCGTGTCGTACTGAAAATGGTAGATACGATGCGGGGGTTGGAGGTGGAGAACTGCATGGCGAGTTTCTCTATCGGGTAGTTGCGCTCGGCGCAGTGGGCTGCGGCTTTACGACAGGCTTCCACCAGTGGCAGTGGGGCAGGGTGCCAGTCGGGTACGCCACGCTGTGTCAGCAGTCCCATCGAGAAAGGTGAAGCACTCAGCACACCCACACCATTCGCTTCGAAAAAGTCGAGGAAGTCAACCAACTTGTCGTCACAGAGGCAGTAGTGGCAGAAATTCATCACCGCTTCCACCGTGCCTGGCTCGCTGTGCTCGATGACGTAGCGCAGGTTTTCCAACTGAAGGTCGGTGCAGCCAACATGGCTTACCACGCCCTCGCGCTTCAACTCATGAAGGGCGGGTAGTGTCTCGTTGATTACTTGGTCGAGGTTGGCAAATTCGATGTCGTGAACAAACAGTAGGTCGATGTGGTCGATGTTCAGACGTTCCATACTCTCATAAGCACTCTCCTTGGCGCGCCGTGCGCTATAGTCCCATGTGTTATGGCCGTCTTCGCCGTAGCGTCCCACTTTTGTGCTGAGGAAGAATTTGTCGCGGGGAATTTCCTTCAATGCCTTGCCAAGCACTTGCTCGGCCTTGTAATAGCCATAGTAGGGCGACACGTCGATGTAATTGATGCCCGCCTCGATGGCTGTAAAGACGGCATCGATGCCCTCTTTCTCACGGAAAGAGTGAAACACGCCGCCAAGTGACGATGCACCAAGGCCGATGTTTGACAGTTTCAGACCGGTGCGGCCTAATTCTCGGTATTCCATAGTTTCTATTTATATATAATGTATATACTTGGCAGTCATCCTTAACAAAAAACATCCGGCTATGGAGAACGCCGGATGTCATGGATGGAGGATGAAATTATTAACCATTGTGGTATTCGCATACCATAATTTGCTTATGCTTTTTCGGGTGCAAATATAGCATTTTTTCTCGAATCAGACAACTATTTCTGCTGTTTTTTTCAATGAAAGACGTTGTTTTTTTACTTTTTTTCACAAACCCCTTAATATCTGGTTAGAAGTTGGAAGTTCTTAATGGTGAGAGGTGATTCTAATTAGGAATTAAAAATTAGTTGTTAGAAATTAGAAATTAGGAATTAGGTTTTTTGGGGGGGTAGGGGTGAGAGATTACTCCTACTATTCACAGTTGTTAGCGTTGCTATTAACTTGTCAACTTGTTTACTTGTCAACTCGTCAACTTATAATTTAGTGGTTAGAGGTTAGAGGTAAGAGGTAAGAGGTAAGAGAATACTCCTGTAAATCACGGATATTATCGATGCTAATAACTTGTCAACTTGTTTACTTGTCAACTCGTCAACTGCATATAGGTGAGCGGAGCGAACAAAAACAATCGCAACTTTGTTGCGTAGAAAATTCACCTGCGACCTATCTTCGGGAGCAGTACCTTAGTGAACGAGCGCCGAGTAGGCGCGGTTGAGCTTCCTCCCGATGTCGGGAGGGAGACGGAGGG
>JAFZAE010000123.1 GCA_017548385.1 Prevotella sp. | reverse complement strand
GTTTCCTCATCTGGAAAAGCAGCAATTTCAAGGCAGAAAAGGTGATGCAATATGACTTCATGGCCTGCCACCAGCAATGGAACCGTATTGTTGAGACCATCAACGCAGACAAGCCAAACAACCAAATAGGTGTTACGGTACAGAACCTTGCTTTGGCGATGCGCGGTATGCTCGCCGACCACATGTTCGAATATCACCAGAATGGAATCTCTGGTCTTTTACCCGATGTCGAGCGTGATGCGACCAGTCCTATGCCCACATCCGAGGCATTTTATCAGTTGGGTATGATTAATGTTGCTCAGCGTTCGGTATTCGAGGCTCAGGAAGCAATTCTTGATTTCCAGAAGAGTGCCCGATGCTACAAACGACTGGCACAGACCAACCTTATCAACGGCAGTTATGAAGTGGCACGCAAATATCTCATGGCCCTGCAAAAGACGCTCTTCTATCGTGATTGGGCCAATGAAACACTACAGCTGTTGGGAAATGAAAAGGCGATAGCCAAGCATCCCGAATACGGACACCTGCGTCAATTTGCCTACGATGAAAACTTTTACTTCAGCGACCATGTGACCCCCGAGATGCTACAAAGCCTTTTCTTCGGCAACACTGACAATCGCCTGGCATACGAATATCTGATGGCCTACTATTTGCTGATGGGCGACCTTGAAAACTTTGCCAACTACGTCGGTTGGGGCGAGAAACTTGGTTATCCTGCCATTCCGCGTCATTTCCAGGAGGCATTGGCGCTCAAGTGGAGCTTTGGTCATGAGCAAAACGAACAGTTATCCGCTCTCGTCAGTCCTGCCATTGCTCAGCGCTTCAGTCAATTCTATTCCTACCTCAAGTCGCCAGCCGCGACCACTGAAGGACTAGCACAAAATTTCGGTGACACTTATTGGTATTACTATTTCACTTCCATTAAGCGATGAAAAAGGTATTATATTCACTTCTCACTCTCCTGTTTTTCTCTGCCTGCACTTCTGAAACCGTCAGCGATGCAAAGCAGGAGAATGTTCTGCCTGCTATCTATCCTGACTACATAGATGTCACCATCCCTGTGAATATCGCTCCTCTCTGTTTTTGCATGGCAGATGAAGGGGCATTGCGTATTGATGCCCTCATTACAGATCGTCATGGACACAGCCTGCATAGCCAAGGTGAGGAATCGGCCGACTTCGACCTTGACGACTGGCATACACTGCTTGATCAGAACCGTGGAGATTCGCTGAGCGTTACTGTTTCTGCCAAATATGACGATGGTTGGCACACCTACCGCCCCTTCTCAATCTACGTGAGTTCTGACAGCATCGACTACGGTATTTGTTACCGTCTTATCGAGCCAGGCTACGAGGTTTGGAGTAAAATGGGCATTTATGAACGTGATCTTTCCTCGTTCGATGAGCGTCCGTTGATTGAGAATACACAATTTGAGGGTTGTGTCAACTGCCATAGCTTCAACCGGGGCAATCCTGGTGATATGAGTCTTCATATCCGTGGACCACATGGAGCTACCCTGCTGCGTCGGAACGATGGACCTATCACTGCTTACAATACCAAGACCGATCAGACTCTCGGTTTCTGTGTCTATCCTTATTGGCATCCCTCGGGTCAATATATTGCTTATTCCACCAACACCACGAGTCAGCTGTTCCATAGTTCTGACCGCAACCGCATCGAGGTTTTTGATGAAGCCTCCGATCTCCAGGTTTACGACATCGATAAAAATGAGCTACTGCTTTCGCCTCTTCTCAAGCGAGACTCTGTTTATGAGACTTTCCCTGTTTTCTCGGCTGATGGCCGTTCGCTCTATTTCTGTGCGGCTCGTGCCCTTCCAGAGGGTAGTCATCAGTTAGACTCAATCCGTTATAATCTCTGCCGTATCGATTTTGATCCCGCAACGGGCAAATTCGGTGACCAGATAGACATCATTGTCGATGCTGAGGCACAGCACAAGTCTGTATCCTTCCCTCGTCCTTCCTATGACGGACGTTTCCTTTGCTACACACTCTCCAACTACGGACAGTTCAGCATCTGGCATCATGAGGCCGATCTCTATCTGCTCGATTTCTCTACAGGGCAGAGCCGCCCCATGGATGAGGTTAATTCTAAAGATACGGAATCTTTCCATAACTGGAGTACAAACTCGCGTTGGCTCGTGTTTAGTTCTCGTCGCGACGATGGTCTCTTCACGCGGCCTTATTTCTGCCATGTCGACGCCAAGGGGAAGGTTAGCAAGCCCTTTATGTTGCCCCAGCGAAATCCGCTCCGTTTTTATCGCGAACGTTTCCTTTCCTTTAATGTACCGGAATTTGTCATTGGTCCGACTCGCTTCGATGGTTATAAGGCCAGCCGTATCATCAATGATGAATCTCGCAAGGATTTTGGCGTGCGCAAAGTACCCATTTTGTGATTAAGGCCCCCAGCAAGCAATTTGTCCACTTTAAAAAGTTGAACTTATCACTTTTTTAAGTGGACGCTTTCGTTTATCGCACTTTCCCGTATGTCGAATGAGAGGTTATTCGATAGATATCGTAGCATAGTCACCTGCTGAGTGATTAGCTCTAAATGGTTATTTCTGGAGAAGTATCAGGGCGTATGTAAAATTTGTATATGTAACAAATGTTTCATAAAGTGGTGTGTTTTGTATGATTTTTAACATAAAATAAAATTTTTGTTTCGTTTCATAAATTTTGTTATTATTTATAAATGTATCTTTGCGGCGGAACGAGAAAAGCGTAACTTTTACACTTAAAATCGAATGTTTCAGCAGAGACCTAATAGTTAAACAACACATTGACTAAACTGGACTTTTCCAGTGTTTTTTATTCATACTAAACAATGGCTTTCGGCTCTAAATCTAGATCATATTTTAACTTTTAACCAATATAAAACTAACCAAATTGAATTTTAAAAGTATGCGCAGTTTTAAAAAACTACAAAAGCCTTTACTTTTATTGTTCCTACTCTGTTCGCTCCCATTAGGAGCGCTGGCTCAGAGTGTCATTAAGGGAACAGTAACAGATCAACAAGGTGATCCCATTATTGGAGCATCTGTAAAAGTTGTTGGTACAAACTCAGGAGGTATTACTGACATCAACGGTAACTATTCCGTCAATGCCCCCTCCAATGGTCAGCTTGAAGTGTCGTACGTAGGTTACGAGACACAGAAAGTGAACATCAGTGGCCGCCAGAACATTAATTTCGTTCTTCAGGATGACACCAGAATGTTGGAAGATGTCGTGGTGGTAGGTTATGGTACGATGAAGAAGAGCGACATCTCCGGATCTGTTGCTACTATCGACCAGGAAGCCGCTATGAAACGTGTACCACAGAACATTGGCCAGGTGCTTCAGGGTGCTGCAGCTGGTGTGCAGGTTTTCATGCAGGACGGTTCTCCTGATGGAAAAGCAGCCATCCGTATCCGTGGTATCGGTACCATCAATGGTGACGCTTCTCCACTCTATGTGGTTGACGGAGTACAGGTTGGTAGCAGTGCCGACTTCGTGAACCCTGCCGACATCGAGCGTGTTGAAATCTTGAAGGATGCCTCCGCTACCGCTATCTACGGTTCTGCAGGTGCCAACGGTGTTGTGATGATTACCACCAAGCACGGTTCAAAGGGTCATACCAACATTACCCTGACCGCAGACTGGGGTGTTCAGACACTTCCTTATACACTCGACGTACTTAATCTTAACGACTATTCCAATGCCATTCGTGAGGCTGTGATTACCAACGAGAAAGGTATGTTCATCAACCAAGTTTGGGATACAAAGTATGATGGCAAGCGCAAGGAAATTGACTGGCAGAAGGAGATGACTCGTGCAGCCCTCAAGCAAACATACGGTGCTACACTGAACGGTGGCAATGAGAAGACACAGTACAACCTCTCATTTGGTTACAACAATATCGATGGTCTTGTGGTCAACACCAACTACAAGCGTTTCACCACACGTGCCAATGTGACCACTCAGGTGAACAAGTACTTGCAGGTGGGTGGTGATATCAACTACACACACAGCGAGAGCCATGGCTCAAACATGGGTCTGGGTAACAACCAGAACATGTCTTCACTCCGTGACTTTGCTTCTTTGACCCCGACACTGGACTATCTGGACGGTAACGACGCTGCTCTTGGTAAACTCATCAACGTCAATCTTGAAAATCCCGACGGTTCTTATGGTACAGGTTATCAGGCAACCGTGAATGGTTGGGAAGGTAACACCAATATCGGTGCCAACCCATACGCTTCACAGATGGAGAATGGCGAGCGTGCACGTAACGGCTTCGACCGTATCCAGACAACTGCTTTCGTTGACGTTACTTTCTTGGATACCGGTGTACACAAACTCGATGTACGCAGCCAGGGTACTTACACCTATTCAGGTAACAACAGCTCAGACTTCACAGGCGGACGCCATCGCTACAATTATATTGATGGTGAACTCACTGAAATTCCTATGCAGGCTGACCAGACTTACTCGTTCTCACTGAACAACAGCAATAGCTACAGCCTTGGAGTTCAGACCTACCTTACTTATAATTTGAACTACGACATTCATAATTTGACCGTGATGCTCGGTAATGAGGTTGGCAAGTCATGGGGACAGTGGGTGAACTCAAGCTCAAGAGACTTCCCCTCTATCTACAACCGTAACATCAACCTGACCATGGACCTCAACTCCAAGAGTACTGGTGGTGGCTACAATTCCGACGTACATACCATCTCCTACTTTGCACGTGCTACTTATAGCTTGATGGACCGTTACATCCTCACCGGTACAATCCGTAAGGATGGTAGCTCCAACTTCTCAAAGGGTAACCGTTGGGGTACCTTCCCATCAGTAGCCGGTGCATGGCGTATCAGCGAGGAGCCATTCATGAAGGACAACAGTTTTGTTGACAACTTGAAACTCCGCGTTGGATGGGGTCAGACTGGTAATGCCGGTGGTGTGGCTGGTGCAGCTGTCATCGCACAGAAGATTGATGGTGCTTACAATACCTATCCACAAAATGGTTCCTCTGGATTCTGGGGAAATCGTAACCGTGACATCGGTTTCTATATGCCTCTGATAGACGGTGACCTGAAATGGGAGACCACCGAGATGACCAACTTTGGTATCGACTTCGCATTCCTGAAAGACTGGGATATCACGCTTGACTACTTCATCAAGAACACCAAGGACCTGCTCCTCTATCGTCAGCTGCGTCCATCTGCTGGTTATTCTCAGGTTTATACTAACTATGGTGAGATTGAGAACAAGGGATTTGAGTTCGCAATTGGCTATCACAAGCAGTTCACAAAAGACTTCGGATTCAACGCCCGTCTGACTGGTTCTACCATCAGCAACAAGGTGAAGAAGATGGGTGATCCTCTCTACAATACCGCTTCTGGAAATGGTGTCTATATCGATGGTTCACAGGTAGGTGCTGTTGATGGTAACGGACACTGGGATCGCCACTCTATTTGTGAGGAAGGTGAGGCTGTAGGTTCGTTCTATGGCTATGTGACCGATGGTATCATCAAGGATGAGGCCGATTTGGCAGACTATAAGAACAGAATCAAGACTGACGCTGAGTCGAAGTGCGACACCGACCACCCACTTTCAGTTGGTGACATGAAGTTCAAGGACCTCAATGGTGACGGCGTCATCGACAACTCCGACCGTAAGATTCTGGGCAACGGTTTCCCGAAACTGAACTATGGTCTCAATATCGGTGCTACTTATAAGGATTGGGACTTCAGCCTCTATATGTACGGTGTATTTGGTCAGGACATCCTTTCCTACTCTGCAATGAAGCTGAGTTGTATGACACAGCTCGACGACCAGACTGTTCCTAACATCCTGAAGGATGCTTACAGCGATGCCTTCCGTAATGGCAAGGGCACTCTGCCCCGCTTGACAGTTGGTGACTACAACCGTAACTCTCGTGTCAGCGACCTGTGGGTGAAGAATGGTGACTTCCTCCGTATTGCCAACCTCCAGGTAGGTTACAACCTCCCACGCACTCTCTGCAACACGCTCTCTATTGAGAAAGCACGTGTCTATGTAGGTGTCACTAACCTGCTGACCATCTCTGGTTATAACAAGTATGGTGATCCTGAGGTCGGTAGCGGTTCTGTCCTCTATCAAGGCCTTGACACTGGTCGTTATCCGCAGCCACGCACATGGATGGCTGGTATCAATGTTACCTTCTAAATGTTAGTTAGTACAAAGCGAAAAGAACAGAAAAAAAATTACAATATGAAGACAAGATTTTTTATTTACGGAGCCGCTCTGTGCAGCGTGATGGGTCTTGGCCTGACATCCTGTGACAACGAGGAGTTCCTGGATGTAATCGCTTACGATGTGGTCGATGAAGCTGCGTCATACGAAAGCAAGGACAATGCCAAGAGGGCACTTAATGGTGTCTATGACATGGTGTACCCGAATGACGACTATGATGGAGACTGGGGCTTCAAACCCAATCTGTTTACAGGTTGCCACCCGACAATTGACACCCAAGCCACGGGTTGGGATAAGGACTGGAACGTACAGGCATGGAACTCCAACTCCAGTGAGTTGCTCGCAGGTTGGAAACATGTATATGCTGGTATCTGCCGTGCAAATGACTTCCTTGAGAAACTGAAGGATTATCCTGAGGATGCAATTGGTGGTGCTGAATCCAAGAAATATCTTGAGGGTGAAGGCCGTGCATTGCGTGGTTTCTTCTATCACTGGCTCGCTACCACTTTCGGTCATGTTCCTATGCTGGCAACTGGTGAGAATGGTGCCAACACACCTTTGAAAGCCAAGGCTGAGACCTATGCTGAGATGTGGGACTTCATCATTGAAGACTTTGAGGCTGCTGCCGAACTGCTCACATGGGATCCATGGGATAAAGAGTATGGCCGTTGCACCAAAGGTATGGCTTTGGCTTACCTCGGTGATGCCTATATGTGGAAAGCCTATCGTGTAAGCGATGGTTCCAATGGTATTCCTGGTGATGGCTCAGACCCACAGGAACTCTATCGTAAGGCTGCCAACTGCTTCAAGCAGATTCTCGATGCAAATGTCTATAAACTGAACGATTCATTTACCACATTGTGGGACCCCGCTTCTGCATGGGGACCCGAGGCTATCTGGGTTGAGCAGCTTGACGAAGGTACCAACTGGGGTAAGTGGGATAACCTCACTTCGAAATTGATGCTGAAGTGGTACACCGCATGTCCTGAGAATGGTGGATGGGGCTCTCTCTATCTTTCATGGGAGTGGTACTCCTGCTATGAGAAGGGTGACAAGCGTCGTGCTGGTTCCTGCTACACAGGTGCTGTTCCACAGATTGACCCGAATAATAAAGACTACGATCCTCAGTATGAGGGATGGTATGAGCCCGCTATCTACGGTGTGAATCCTTATCT
>JAFZAE010000122.1 GCA_017548385.1 Prevotella sp. | reverse complement strand
GGCATCCTTGACATCGCTACTTGGGTGATTGTCATACAATGATGAGATATAGAGATAATGCAACAACTCGTCGTCGGGCATGAGGATGGTGGCACTCCGGGTACCCCGGGGCTTCTTGTTTTCCTTCTTGAGCGTTTGCTCTTTATCTTTCATCTCATCCACCTGTTCGACAGCAACATTGTCTAAGTAGTTCAAACCCATTGTCAGCATCCTTCTCACCTCGTACTCGGCTGCTGTCTGTGCCAGCGTCGTGTTAAGGCCAGCATACATACGTGCGAGAATCTCTATCACCGCGAGGGTGGTATATTCCGAACTTGGCATACCCTTCCACCATGCCCATCCACCGTCTGAGTGTTGGAGTGCCTTCAGCCTTGACAAAGCATTGTCGATACGCATCTTCATCGTCGGCTGATCAAAGAATTTCAACAGACTCCTTCTCATCGATGTCTCAGCGCGCGCATTGTTCATCCATGGCGTTTCGCTGACCAATAGTTCGCTCATCTGTTCATTTTTTTCCAGTTCACTGAGGAAGGGATCTGGGGCAGCGTCATTATCTCGCCATTGTCTCAACCTTTGCATCATCAATGGTGATGAGTTCATGATGCTACCACCCACCATGTTCGCATACAGTGCCACCACCTGCGATATGGCATCGTCGTTAGGTCTTGCGGTATAGGTCGGCATGGCCAGAACCATCATCCATGCCGGATTTTCAGTATATTCCACCATGAGTCTTCGACTGTCGTAAGCACTTCCCGTCAACAGGCTATCGATATCCACAACCATCTGTCCAGGTGCATTCTGTGTGAGCACGTAGGTGTCGGTGGTCATCTCCCTATCAGGGAGTAAGGGGAGCCAACGCTGTTCCCCATCAGAGAACGACTCACCACTGACAGTGGTGCGGCACACCAACATATTGCCATTGTGGTTGGGAACGAAAGAGAACGGCACTGAGGTGGTGGTATTCCCTTCGACATGGAAATTCCGTTTGTCGGTATATAACACCTTTCCCGTTTCCGCATCCGAGACCGTCATTTGAGCAACGCCATCTCTGGGAGTCTCGGTGATATTGGAAACCCTCGCCTCGATGGTAGCATGATCGCCCCTTCGGACAAAGCGCGGCAAGTTAGGTTGTACCATCACCTCTTTTTGTGCTATTGCCGAACAATCCATCGTACCCAAATTCATGTCCTTGTCGTGTGCCAGTCCAAGGAATCTCCATGTTGTGACAGCATCAGGCAACGTAAACTGAAGTTTCAGTAGCCCATCTTCAGAAGACAGCAACGAGGGATAGAAGAATGCTGTTTCCTCCATATTCTCGCGGACGGACTGTTGTGTATCTGACGTAGCCACCAACTGTTTGTCTATTTCTAGCAGCGCATCAGTGATAGGCGTTCCGTGGGTCGAAATGACCACTACCCCATTCGAGGCCCTGGCACCATAAATCCCGACTGCACTTGCACCTTTCAGGACTGAGATAGAAGCAATTCTGTCTTTATAAGCACTGATATCATTGACGATAACCCCGTCAACCACATACAGCGGGGTAATACTCTTATCGTAGGTTGCAGCCCCTCTAATAAAGACGTTGGATGTTGTTTGTATTCCAAGGACCTGTCCTTCAAGGGCTTCAGTGACCTTTCCTGTCATATGTGACTTTTTCTGGGTACCATAACCAATAACGACGACCTCATTCAACGCCTGATCATCCTCTGCAAGTTCTATCACCACATAGCTTCCACGATTAATCCAAACCCGCTGAGTAATATAGCCAACATAGGAAACTTTGACATAGGCATCCTGTGGCGACTCAATTTCAAATTCACCGTCGAAATCCGTAACTGCCCCTTTATTGGAGCCCAAGATGACAGATGCCCCGATAACCGGTTCGCCAGTCTCATCAACGACAAGCCCCATGAGATAACCTCTTTTTCCTTTATGGCGTTTTCCCTTGCTCATTACTCTTGAGACCTTTGCTATTTCCGCCAGGGACAACTCGTTAGCTCGCAAGGACAGCAAGTCGTAATTAAAATGGCTGAAATCCAATGGTTTTACAGCTTTTTGCATTTTCACCTTTGTAATCATTCTTCCCGATAGGCTATTTCCCCGGTTAAAATACCATTTGGTGCTTGATGAGCGGAAGCCTAACATCTGGCTACGGGTCCACCAATCATGTCGAACGATTTGGTCGAGCGACGCATCATAGAGCACGGAGAGCAGCTGTGCCTTGGCAGGTGAGCCATCTGCATGGGTAATTTTCAAAGTCCATTCCTCCTTTTGTCCCGGTGTGAGTCGGTCGCGGAATGAATCCCACTGCATCTGAAGTTTCCGTTCCTTTATGGGAGCCTCGATAACAGCTTTTTCCGTATAGATTTCACCATCTTTCACGAAGGCGAAAGTAAGGCAGATACCAGCACCATATTCTGGTTGATAGGTAAACTTTCGGTTGTACATCTGGTCGCTGAGGGTGAAAGCGCCACCTTCTATACGTTTGTCATCTGCGAAAACATCGTATATCACATACACGTCCTTCATTGATGTACCCAATTGTATGCGTACTTCTCCCCCATCAGCAGGGAATCTCTCAGCACTTTGCGCGAAACATTCCCACGTAAAGGTACCTGGTTTTTCATCATCGAAATTGACCACATAGAACTGAGCCTTGACGGTGTCGCCCTCACAAACAGCATATAGTGTATGCACGCCAGACTTTTTAAGAGCATCACACTCAGCCAGTTGGACCGACATATTGGTCTTTGCAGTTTGCCTAGCAACAGGTTTATCCACATAATACTCCACCATGGTGTCGATTGGCTCCAACCATCGGTCCTGCATCTGGAAGGTAACGAACACAGGTTTTCCAATCTCTACTTTTGTTTCAGGGAAAGAGACATCGAAAAGTCTCTCTTTATCTTTCCTTGAGATAGTTTGTTCCACCTCATGCGACTCCCCACCCAAGTCGGTGACCACAGCCTTGACACGGAATGACCATTCATCTTCCGAATCTTCTACCTCTGGCAAATCTAAAGGTATTTTAACCTTGAACCCACCATCGGTGTCCGTCTGTATTGTATCCGCGAAAACTTCCGTTCCATTTGAATAACTACGCATTGTTCCTCTTTTTTGCTCGACGGTATAACGCACCTGCGCTTGTGACACCTGTGCACCAGAGAAAGCCTTTGCATAGCCTGGCAGCAAGATGGTATCGCCCACGATTTCAGCCTTCTCCATGGTAGCCAGTTCGACGCTGAAGGTTGGAATTTTGTATTCCTCAACCTTAAATTTCTTAGTTCCGCCACATCTTTTTCCGGCATCCACAAAAATTTGATAATTTCCATTGACTCTGTCGGTTGGGATGTTAAAGGAAAACGATGCCGTACCATATTCATCTGTGACCAGTGTTGTATCTGCAACATGATTATAATTGGGGTCGCTGACACGAATTGACAAGTGTTTCTTGTCCAAAGATTTGATTTCCTTGTTGTTTTTATTCTGGAAAGCCACCAAGGCGACATTCACGGTCTGTCCCGGTCTATAGATAGCACGATCAGTGTAGACATTGATAATCTTCTGTTTCCCTCTATTCGTATACCCGAAACTTTCATAGTATGATGAGTAGTAAGGAGCATAATTATCCCCTTCCACAGAAGCATAAAAAGTCCCACCATATTTAGTATAGAGTTCCAATTCTCCCTTCTCATCTGTGAAATAGTCTTTTTCCTTTTTCCTATCGAAAATCACCTTTGCGCCAGGCAGCGGTTGCCCTGTGGTGCCGCTGACCACTACAACTCTCGACATCTTTCCGGGAAGAGGTTCCATGAGCAGGAACACATCGCTCACCGCGAAATGATAACGCAGCGTGTCGAAGGCACATTCTTCCGAGTAGAACTCAGCCATATATCGTCCGGCAGGCAATCCCGGTATCGTCATGCTATCCTCTACACAATCGAATTCATTGGGGATGTTGATTTTCTTCCTATATGTTGCCACCTCAACCGGATTGACCGATTCCATCAGTCGCTTGTATTCATAGCTATATAATTGACCAAGACGCGCCTTATCTGATGTTTGTGAAATATTCAGCCGTGATATTCTTAACGTGACTTCCTTTACATTTTTTACTTTATGGAGATGGATGACCCGTGAAGAGTTAGGCAACAGCCTATCCTTTCCCATTTCAACGTTCAACATGGGTTCGGTGAGTAGCGCTCGTTCGTTTTTCAGCGCATTGACATTTCTCCACTCACTCCACCTGTTAAGTGCATCGTCGATATACTGAATCTTCTCCTCCACGGAAATATCTTTTTTCTCACACATCACCTTGTATCTCACAAGTGCGATTTCACAACATTCCGGAAGGTCACCATATTGTGTGCATAGTGAGTCGAGTTGTGCCAGATAATGATGATATTTGTCGATAATGATACCTCCATGAGTGTCATAGAAATTATTGTCGAGCATCCACAATGCCGTCAGCATCTCAGCCTTTCGATTTCCCTCTCTGCTATAATAGTCATGCAGCAGTTGATAGTTTTGTGTCTGCATGCCCACCACAGAGAGCAGGTCGTTGCCAAAAATCTCGCTATCGGCTCCCACGGAGACGAAAGGACTCAACACATCGGCTTTATTGGCAGCGAGCAACCCAATATTTGACATGACCTTGTCATAATAGGGCTTTATGTCTGATGCTTCGATACCCTTTACTGGCGGCATATTGAGGAGAATTGTCTGATACACGGCCGCGAGTGCTGGATTTCTGGTCTCAGCCGATCGTTCTTCGTCCATGATTTCCCTGACAATTCCCGGCAAGGAGTCAGGCTCCAGTTCCTTGACAAGTGATGCTCTCATCAGTTCGGCAGTCAGCATCTGTCCATAGTTATTCTCCATCCTTGCCTTTGTCCTGATGGTTGAAAGCACCTCCAACTGACTACGAGGCAGGTCGGCAACGGAGTGTTTATAGACCTGTCGCCACAGAGAATGATAACTGCGCCGGATGGCAGCGTTGTCTGGTTTCTCTGCTGT
>JAFZAE010000121.1 GCA_017548385.1 Prevotella sp. | reverse complement strand
TGAATGACGGATGGCAGTTCTCACGAGATAGTGTCAACTGGACTCCCGTTTCAGTGCCCCATGATTGGGCTATTGATGGCTATAAAGTAAATGCTATTGACTATCTGCTCAAACCCATCAGTTATGACGATTTCTTAAAAGCAGCAAACAAGGCCCTGGATAGTTTTGTTACGGCTGAAAAGGCGGTGGTTCATGATGACCGTTTTATCTATGTAAAGAGTGAGTACAAACTGGTGCAGGTGCTCTTTGATGATATCTTGTACGTAGAAGGACTGAAAGACTATGTGAAAATATATCTTGATGGGAATCAGCGGCCGATACACAGCTTGATGAACATGAAGAAGATAGAAGAATGCCTTCCTTCGCCAGAGTTTCTCCGTATTCACCGCTCTTATATCGTACACATGCCGAAAGTAAGAGCCATTGACCATTCTCGCCTCGTTATCGGCGAGAACTATCTACCCGTTTCCGATAGTTACAAAGAGGAACTCCAACAGTATCTCGATTCCCACACATTGATGTAACAAGTTGACAAGTTGACAAGTTGACGAGTTGATACTCTTTCAATTGACGAGTTATTTTCAATTTCTAATTTCTAATTCCTAATTAACAATGCGTAAAACCCTTCTAACCTTTTTGCTCTTAGTCGCAGTTCTGTGCTATGCTGACGGGAGAAAAGAAATCATCTTGAATGACGGATGGCAGTTCTCACGAGATAGTGTCAACTGGACTCCCGTTTCAGTGCCCCATGATTGGGCTATTGATGGACCTTTCGACAAGAAATGGGATCTTCAATATGTGGCTATTGAACAAAATGGAGAAAAAGAAAAAACTGAGAAGTCCGGGCGTTCGGGTGCCCTGCCGTGGATTGGCCGAGGCTATTATTGTACCACGGTGTCACTTGACGAACAACCTGCATCAGCATTGCTCGTTTTTGATGGCGCTATGAGTGAACCACAGGTACGCATCAATGGACAATATGCAGGAGGATGGGCATACGGATATAATGCCTTCAGAATAGATGCAGCTCGTTTTCTGAATAAAGGTGATAACATCATTGAGGTGTCGCTTAATAATATGGAGGAAAGTAGTCGTTGGTATCCTGGCGGTGGCATATACCGTCCCGTGACGTTGATTCTAGGGGAGAGCCTGATGCTCGATGATTGGGCTACTTATTTCCATACACTGAGTATCGACGACAATTCGGCACTCGTGGAAGTGGCTTGTGGCGTACGTGGTGATATGGCTGATGATTTAGTGGCGGTGGAGGTCGTCTTATGCAACGACAAGGGTCGACAGGTGGCAGCCTACCATAGTACGGTGGATGAAGAAGGAAAGTGCAAAAGTCAAATGACGATCCACGCACCACAGTTATGGTCGCCAGAATCACCTTATTTATATACGATGGAGACACGTTTGTATCGCAACTACGATTTGGTGGACACAAAGACCATACGTGTGGGTATCCGCACCATTGAGGTGAGTGCTGAACACGGATTCCAACTTAATGGACAGACCCGCAAAATCAAGGGAGTGTGCTTGCATCATGACTTGGGACCATTAGGATCTGCGGTCAATAAGTCGGCTCTTATCCGGCAGATACGTATGATGAAAGAAATGGGATGTGATGCTATCCGAACAGCACACAATATGCCTTCGTCTATGCAGATGGAAGTATGTGATTCATTGGGTATGATGGTAATGGCCGAGAGCTTTGATATGTGGATTTATCCAAAATGTAAAAATGGCTATGCACGTTTTTTCAAGGATTGGGCAGATCGTGACATCGAAAACCTTGTGCTCAATCACCGCAACCATCCATCTATTGTTATGTGGAGTATCGGAAATGAAATACCCGAACAGTGGAGTGAGGAAGGACGAGATATCTCGCGGCACTTGCAGGATATATGTCATCAGTTAGATCCTTCGCGCCCTGTCACACAGGGAATGGACCGTGCCGAGGCGGCATTGAAGTCAGGTTTTGCACAGGTGATGGATGTGCCTGGATTCAACTACCGTGTGCATAAATATGAAAATAACATTAAACAACTTCCACAAGGTTTTCTCTTGGGCTCAGAGACAGCGTCAACTGTCAGTTCGCGTGGGGTCTACAAATTTCCTGTTGAGATTTCCGACCATGCTGTTTATCCTGACGGACAATGCTCGAGTTATGACACAGAGTATTGTTCGTGGAGCAACCTGCCCGACGACGACTGGCGCATGCAGGACGATTACGACTGGGTGATAGGGGAGTTTGTGTGGACTGGCTACGATTATCTCGGTGAACCTACACCGTATGATGAGTACTGGCCGTCTCGGAGTAGCTATTTCGGAATCTGCGACCTGGCAGGCTTGCCCAAAGACCGTTATTGGCTTTACCGCAGCCGGTGGAACACGACAGAACATACTATCCATTTGTTGCCACACTGGACATGGCCGGGACGTGAGGGAATGGTCACGCCAGTATATTGCTATACTGACTATCCCTCAGCCGAATTGTTTGTCAATGGGGTGAGTCAGGGACGGATTTCCAAGAATAAAGAGGGACGCCTCGATCGATACCGCCTCAGATGGAACGACGTGAAATACCAGCCGGGCACACTACGCGTCGTGGTCTATGATGAGAATGGCAAGGCTGCAGGCGAGCAAGTGGTGCGTACTGCGGGGAAAGCCCATGCTCTGCAAATGAAGCCCGAAACACAAGATGCCAAGGTCGGCGACTTGCTTTACATACAGGTGAGCATTGTTGATGAGAATGGCACGCTGATTTCCGATGCCGACGACCAATTGACCTTTGAGGTAGAGGGTGCTGGACAGTTCCGTGCAGTCTGCAATGGTGACGCCACTTCATTGGAATCTTTCACCCAACCGCAAATGCGGCTCTTCCATGGACAATTAGTGCTGGTTGTACAGGCGACATCACAAGGCAATATTTCCCTCAAGACCTATAGCAAACAACGGAATATGACAACTGTTTTGAATATAGAGGTTAAGGGTTAGTAGTTTGGTCCCTATTATCAAACGTCACTTTTACCCCTATCGGTTTTAAAGCCAACATCTTTTTCCATTCATCGAGATAAGCGAACCACTCTTTGCTGCTGTGGTAGCCAAAACTTTCATTGTCACTGCCAAAGGTAATATAATAGGTGAGCAATTGTCCGGGTACTTTTACAACGAAAGGGTAGTTGTCTTTATCGGCAGGTAAAACTTGCTCCACATTTTCCTCTGGTAGGTAGATGCCTAGTCCCACGGTTTCACGTTTGTGACCAACAGAGTCCTTCGCTGATACGGGCCAGTCTGTGCCCCAACAACCACGTAAACCATGGCCGTCTGTGTGCTCTACGGAGTTTTTCACGTTGATGATGCCTGTGGCAAACCTAAGGTCGTTTACAGAGCGGCTGAATACCACATCCACACGACAGTCGCGGCGTCCGGCATAAAGAGTGTAGCGTGTGGTCATGTCAATGGGCTTACCTTTGGAGGAATCTTGAAGCCATTGTTCATCGGTCACCTCGACAATGGTACGCAGTGGACCACGGGCGATGATTCGTTGGCCACGGTGCTCCACGTCGTTGATCATGGTGGGGTTGCTGCCGTCCCATCCTCGTAGGGTGCCCAGGCCGAAGGTAGAACCTACCCATAGAACGTCATCACCAAAACCGGCTGCCTTTTGGACATCGTCAGGATAGAATTGCGTCTGACGAAGTTCAAGTCCTTTCTTGTACTTGCCATAGATGTCCACCGTTTGGCGATGGTCGAAATAGATACGGTAGGCGACTAGGTCGTTCTCAAATGCCGCACCATGATGGTGGAGCATATTATATGGGTTGACGCCACGATCAACTGTCAATTGCGATATATATAGATCTTGTTTGTTGGTTTCCTTGATTTTTTTGTTCGAAAGCATCATTTCCACATACACTTGTGAAGGGTACACGTGCGGCTTACCTTCGGCATAGAGTGTCACTTTCAGCGTTTTGTTTTTTTTCCCACCTATGTCTGTCAATAAAAAGAGCTCGTCGAAATTACCATCTCCGTCGAGGTCGTCTAATTGACAGGGAATTTCTTGCCCACCATAGGTCACAAGAGCAGAACGTGTGGGGAAATCGAAATTACGCAAATTGATGTAAATGGGGCTGTTGGTCATATCTTGCCGGTTGTCGTTGCGCAACTCTACATTCATGTCCAAGGTCGTCTGAGCTGTAGTTAATCCTGCCAGCAAGGTAAAAAATCCATATAGTAGTAATTTTTTCATGAAAATGTAATTTGAAAATCAGTTAAGAAGTAGTTGATAAGAAATTGTAGGAATAATTCTCTTGTAACAATGCAAAGATAGTGCAAGGCGAGCAAATTTCAAAATAAATATCGAGTTTTTATTTTTATTTCTTAACCGCAGCCCATCATATTTCATTTTTTTATATCTTTGCCATAGTAATCCTTAACACTATTATAATATGAAACATTTCTTACCCTTACTGCTCTTCATTTTAGCGATAGCAGGCGTAAAAGCAGAGAATTATCCTTATAGGAGTGATTACCTCTGGGTCACAGTCCCCGACCATGCCGACTGGCTCTATAGGACAGGTGAACAGGCTAGTATTGAGGTGCAGTTTTATAAATACGGTATACCTCGTGATGGGGTGGTGGAATATACCATAGGCAACGACCTGATGGCGGATGATACGAAAGGTACGTTGAAATTGAAGAACGGCCGTGGCGTTATTCATGTCGGCACCGCAAAGAAACCTTGCTTCCGCGACGTAAGGTTGTCGATGACTCTCGACGGCACAACCTACCAACACCATGTAAAGATAGGCTTTTCGCCAGAGAAAATTGCTCCCTACACACAAGAACCAGAGGATTTTTGGCCCTTCTGGCAGGAGAATCTGAAAGAGGCAGCCAAGTATCCACTAGAGATTACGAAGACTCTCTGTCCTGAGTTTACTACCGACAAGACCGACTGTTATCTTGTTCGCATCGTACTGAATCGCCAGCATCAAGCTCTTTACGGTCTGCTGATGATGCCGAAGAATGCTAAAGCCGGTGCACATCCCGTGGTGTTAACACCCCCAGGAGCCGGTGTGAAACGTATTAAGGAGCCCAATTCGCGTGACTATTTCCCCGAAAATGGGGTCATTCGCTTTATCACAGAAATTCACGGTATGAACCCGCTGATGCCAGAACCGTATTTCGAGGATGTGAGAGCGGCTTTCGATGGACGCACAAAGGGCTATCTCTATCAGGGCATCGACAACCGCGACCACTATTATATGAAACATGTCTATCTGGGACTTGTCCGTTGTATCGACTTCCTGGTATCACTGCCTGAATGGGATGGCAAGAATGTCATTACATTGGGTGGCAGTCAGGGTGGGGCATTGTCGCTCATCGCCGCAGCCCTCGATGAGCGGGTGACACTTTGTGTAGCCAATCATCCCGCACTTGCTGATATGGCTGCTGCCGCTGAGGAGGGACGAACGCATGGCTATCCGCATTTCTCAAAACAAGAAGGCTTCCTCACCGAACAGCATCTCCAGACTTTACCCTATTTCGATGTCTGTTGCTTTGCCCCTTACATCAAGGCGAAGACCTATATGACATGGGGATACAATGACAACACCTGTCCACCCACCACAAGTTATGCCGTGTGGAATCTACTTCGTTGTGAGAAAGAAAGTCTCATTACCCCTGTCAATGAGCATTGGACTAGCGATGTTACCAACCGCCAACAGCTCGATTGGATTTTGGAGAACATTAAGTAAACAACACCTAAAACATATTCAGACTTTCATAAATAACCATCTAAAACACTGAGGCACAGAACTTCTCTGTGCCTCAGTGTTAAAATATGAGGTAATGGAGAAACTGGGTGGTAATGGTAGGACCGAAGTCCTATCAGCATAGAAGTAAGTCTCTCTTGGACCTCTTTATTCGTATATTTTTTCGCCCCTTTGAGTCACTCTATCCCGAATTATAGAATCAGAGAATTATTCTGTGAAGTTCATATCTCCAATTCGTAAATTCGAGAATTCGTGATATTGGATTCTCTAATTCTTGACGGTTAGTTCGACAGGGCAATGGTCTGAACCGAAAATCTCTGTGTGGATGGCTGCACTTTCTACTTGTTCCATGAGACGTTCTGATACCACAAAGTAGTCAATGCGCCAACCAGCGTTCTTCTCACGTGCACGGAAACGGTACGACCACCATGAATAGGTAACCTCGTCGGGATGCAGTTGGCGGAAGGTGTCGGCAAAGCCCGAAGAGAGTAGGGTAGTGAACTTCTCTCGCTCTTCATCGGTAAATCCCGCGTTACGGCGGTTGGTTTTGGGATTCTTCAGGTCAATCTCATTGTGTGCAACGTTCATGTCGCCACATACGATAACAGGCTTCTGGGCATCGAGTCGCTGAAGGTAAGTGCGGAAGGCATCATCCCAGGTCATGCGGTAGTCAAGACGGCGCAGACCATCCTGTGCATTGGGAGTATAGACATTGACCAGGAAGAAATCCTCCATCTCAAGTGTAATGACGCGCCCTTCGTGGTCGTGCTTGTCAATGCCAATGCCGTATGTGACGTTCAGCGGATGGTGACGGGTATAGATAGCGGTGCCGGAGTAACCTTTCTTATCGGCATAGTTCCAGTATGACTCATAGCCGTCAAAGGTCATGTCTAATTGTCCTTCCTGCATCTTTGTTTCTTGCAGACAGAAGAAATCAGCGTCCAATACAGCAAAAGCGTCGGCAAATCCCTTGCCGGCGCAAGCCCGAAGGCCGTTAACGTTCCATGAGATGAATTTCATGTGATGTGATAAAATCTAATCTCCGTTATAGATATAAAATACCCTGTTGATGGTGTAGACATTGCTGTCGATGATAATGTCGCTGACGATGTAGTAGCACTGGATTTTCTTTTTCTTGAAAAATCCGATGGCATAGTCAGTGGAATAGTACCCCAAGTAGTTCATCGATGTAAGCTGTTCTTGGAATTTGATCTCCACGGGATGTTCTTTACCTTGTTCATCGGTGATGGAGAATGTCACCTTCGAGTCTTTGGGTATGTTCCAGAATGTATACAGGTCTGCGTCTCCGTAGGTGTTGCTATAGAAATAGATATTGGATGTCAGTGGGAAAGTGGCATTGCTGTTGGCCAGAAGATCGTGCTTTTCAATGTTGGAAATGCCGTTGGCGAAG
The DNA here is from genome assembly GCA_017548385.1 of Prevotella sp. GTDB lineage: Bacteria > Bacteroidota > Bacteroidia > Bacteroidales > Bacteroidaceae > Prevotella. Next base: position 6,942 of record JAFZAE010000121.1, on the reverse strand, counting down.
ACATTCACAGGGAAGTTGGTGACATGAATAGATGAATCTCTTGCGCTGACCACCCAGTCGATGGCGACGGAGTCTTTTTTCTGTATGCTGTCATTGACGAAATACAGATATCCCCCATAATAACCATCCATAAGCAGGAGACGTGCCTGTTTGTCTGCTTCAGTGATAACTGGAATGGTGTCGTTGTCATCATCGTCATTGAGACAAGATGTGAGTGAGATGCCGGTAAAACTGCCTAACATCATGAAAACTACAAAATAAAGTAACTTTTTCATTGTTTTTTTGTTATTATAATGTCTGAAAAATCGGATTGGTCTGAATTCTCTGAATATTCGGGATACTCGGACTATCTATAAAACTAAACTGCTGTGAAGATGAAATCTTGCATGGAAAAGTGTTAAAAATCACTCTCTGATCAAATTCATGAATTCCTGCCGTGTTTTAGCCTGATTGAAGGCACCGCAGAAGTCACTTGTCGTAGTAATGCAGTTTTGTTTCTCTACACCACGCATCTGCATACAGAGATGTCGGGCCTCGACCACAACCATCACGCCCAATGGGTGGAGTGTGTTGTCAATACAGTCTTTTATTTGCTGTGTCATACGTTCCTGAACTTGTAGCCGATGGCTAAAGATGTCCACTACACGGGCAATTTTGCTCAACCCGGTGATGTATCCGTTGGGGATGTATGCAACGTGAGCTTTCCCGAAAAAGGGTAACATATGATGTTCGCACATCGAGAAAAAGTCGATGTCTTTAACAATGACCATCTGACTGTATTTTTCCTCGAAAAGTGCGTCGGTGAGCACTTTATGAGGGTCTTCGAAGTATCCTCTTGTAAGTGTTTGCATGGCTTTCGCCACGCGCATAGGCGTTTTGAGCAACCCTTCTCGCTGAGGGTTTTCTCCTAATAGTTTCAGTATCTCAAGATAGTGCGCAGAGAGTTGTTCCAATCCCTCACGATATTCTGTTTCCTTCATGTTGTCTTAACACAGTAGAATTATCTTCTCCTGACCGAAACGGTGACGACGGTCTTTACTACACAGGCATTTCTAAATCCCATGTTTTTAACTTTCTTAACCATATTGATGGCCTCATCCTCCTTGCCGAAATTACCAATACGGCATACCCAACGGGGTGAGTAGAAATGCACATAAACAGGCTGTCCAGGCATCTGACTCTTGATTTTGCGACCCGCTTCTATTGCTTTCTCGCGGTCAGCGCGTGTGTTCTTACCTGAATAAACTTGAACACGATATCCCATCACGCGGCGTCCGTTGCTCATCACCTTCTTGGTGGTGGCAGTAGCTCCTGCAGCTTTTTCGGTCTCAAGTATGCGACGGTCACGTTCTGCGTCTCTTGCCTCACGCTCTTTAATGCGTTTCTCCCGTTCTTTCTTCTTTTCTGCCTCAGTCTTCTCCTTTGGCTTGGGCTGTTCAGTGGTTTTTTTCGTCTCGCTCGAACTGCTTTTGCTCTCACTTGAAGGTTCAGCAGGCTTCGGTGCTGAAGGTTGCGGGGCATTGGTGGGCTCTGCGGGTTTATTACCATTCACTACATTGTTGACATCGTCACTTTGATGCACCACGGTCTGGGCAAAAAGTGAAGGGATGGCAAAAAATGCTATTGTCAGTGCTGTGAGGAAATATCTCATGGGCATGATTGTAAATTGAAAAGTAGTTAAAGGGTTGATAAAGAGACAAATACTTAACCGACAATGAGGACGTTAATCGTATCCGCTTATTAAATGTGATGGGAAGAGATAAAGGGTAGAGGGACTTGAAGCGGAGTGGAGTTTTCAGGAGTTATCTCGCACCTCTCATCCCTCACACCCAATATAGTGCGTTTTTGATTAATCAAAAGGCGTCGATGATACCTTTGAAGTCGGCTGCTTTCAAAGATGCTCCACCAATCAGACCACCATCGATGTCAGGCTTTGAGAAGAGCTCTTTGGCATTGCTGGCCTTGCAACTTCCTCCATAAAGGATTGTGGTGTCATTGGCAATCTGCTCACCGTATTTCTCAGCGATGACGCTGCGGATATAGGCGTGGATCTCCTCGGCCTGTTCAGCAGAGGCTGTTTTGCCAGTACCGATTGCCCAGATGGGTTCATAGGCGATGATGATATTCTTGAATTCTTCAGCGCTAAGGTTGAATACGCTACCTTCTAGTTCAGCCTTGACTATCTCGTTCTGCTTGTCGGCCTCACGCTCTTCAAGGCTTTCGCCAATACAGAAAATGACCTTAAGTCCATTGGCGAGTGCCAGAAGCACTTTCTCCTTAAGTATCTCAGGTGTTTCATTATAGTATCCACGGCGCTCAGAGTGTCCAAGAATGACATATTGTGCTCCAGTGCTCTTGACCATTGCTGCCGATACCTCACCGGTATAAGCTCCTTTTTCCTTGTCTGCACAGTTTTCTGCTCCCAGTCCGATGATGTCTTGGTTGAGGAACTGTGCGATGCTTGCCAGGTGGATGAATGGTGTGCAGATGACAACGTCACAGTTGGGTTTCTCTGCTGTCAATGTTTCATTGAGTTCTTTTGCTAAAGCGATTCCTTCTTGCAGGGTCATGTTCATTTTCCAATTGCCTGCTACAATGTTTTTTCTCATTTTTTAATTATTTTTGATTGGTAATTATGTTGTTTTTTCTTCTTCTTTCTTGTCTTGTCTTTCTTCTGTGTCCTTTTTCTTTCTTCTAACCCATTTTGTCCAAGCCCAGAGGCGGTCAGCGAATGTCAGTACAAACAAAGGTAGCACAAACCATAGAAGGATGCGCACCACTTTGCGGGGTACTGAGTTGGAGGGGGACTGTCCAATCTCGAGGTTCTCCAACTTGTCTTTCATGTTCGTGGCATCGGGAAGGAAATTGTGGCTCCATTTACGTACTACCTTGCCATCGTGCAGTAGTAACAGTCCTGGATTGCTGCGGATAATAGTCTTTAGTGTGGTGCCATCGCAGCGGCAGAATGGATATTCCGCACCTGTAAGCTCGCGCCAACGCTGAATGCCTTTCCCCCCACTTGCTGTCAAACAGTAGAAATCGTAGTCGTTGTCTTGACAATATTCATAGATTTGATCGATGTCGCCGAAATTGCTATCATCGGCATGTTCTAGATAAGGTGAGATAAGCAGGAAGGTATATCCTTCGTTATAAAGGATGTCTTCTGTTATGTCGTTATACTCGACTGTTTTTTTCCCCGTGGAAATGTCTGCTATGCTATCGATTTCCTCGATAAAGAAGTCGTGGAGTATTGGCTCGATTCCTGGTTTGACAGTTTTTGTCTTGTTATCGATAAATGTCCAAGTAGAGTCTGGATAATTGTCGAGAGTGAATTCTCGTCGTTCCCCGTCCTTCTCAAGGATAAAGGTTGTTTCCAACAGTGGCTCCACGCCCATCGCGGCCTTGCGCAGGTCGCTACCCTCTTTGTACGGACGAAAGTCGAAAAGTGGTAAGTTGTATAGGCAATAGATACTCGTGATGATGATGAACAATACCGTATAATAAACAACAATCCACTGGTTTGTCTTCGATATGAATCTTACCATCCTCAGTGGCCACATGCAGATGATAACTGCAGCAGCCAGCAAGATGATGTTTTTGAGAAACGTCTGTCCGTTGGTAAGCACAATAGCATCGCCAAAACAACCGCAGTCTTTTACCGGGTTGGCTATCCATACCCACAATGTGATTACAGTCATCACTATCATCAAGAGGAGTATGAGCCTTGATACCACTCGCCGGTGAATAGCAAACAGCAGAAAGAGACCAAGTGAGAACTCCAGTGCCGCCAACAATACCGAAGTGGAGAGGGTCAGCCAGTCAGGTATGATGCTTCCCATCGACAAGGCTGCCAGATAGTCTTGGATTTTGTATTGGGTGCCGAGTGGGTCGATAGCTTTGACAAATCCTGAGAATATCAGTGTCAACGATACCAGTAGACGACAGATGTTTACGAGTATGGTCTTCAGTTTGCTCATGCTTTTAACGGTCCTGTTTCCTGCTCAGCCATCTTGATGAGTCCAAAAAGGGCATAATTGATGATGTCCATATAATTGGAATCTACTCCTTCAGAAACGTACGTCTCGCCTTCATGGTCCTCAATCTCCTTGATACGCTGTATCTTGGTGAGAATGAAATCGGTATAACTGCTGAGCCGCATCGAGCGCCATGCTTCGTCGTAGTCATGGTTCTTGCGGAGCATCAGCTGTAGTGTATCCTCTGCCAGACGGTCATAGTGTCGCAGGGCCGTGGCATTATCCATGTCGGTTTTGTCGGCACACCCCAGTTCAGTCTGGATGAGCCCAATGATGCCATAGTTAATTAGGGCTACATATTCTGGGCGTATGCCTTCTCCCACAAGCGACTTTTTCTTGATCTCCAGGGAGCGTATACGTTTGGCTTTAATGAAAAGCTGGTCGGTTAGGGAGGAGGGACGCAGGATGCGCCAAGATGCCCCATAGTCGTGGAGCTTGTTCTCAAAGAGTGACCGACATTCTGCCAAGACGGCGCGAGCCTGAGACTCAGTATGTGATGCTTTGTCTGACATTGCTGATGATGGGTTAAAAATGAAAATCCGTCTTTATAACGTTATTCAGGCTGCAAAATTAGCGCATTTTGTTCAAATTTCCAAAAATGAATCATTAATATGTGTTATAATTGATATTTTCGTTTTTTTTCCGTACTTTTGCATCCGTTATGGCTAAAAAGGACTTTTATATTCCTTGAAAAGGTTTATAAGTTTTAGAGTTTTTGAGTTGTTGAATTTTAGAGTTATTGCTATAAATTCCAACTTTTAACTCCTGACTTCTAACTTTTAACTAGTAAAAAATGACCCTATATTCCGATGCCGAATTGGCACAGATTCTTGATAAGAAAATTTTTCGATGCATATCACAGGTAGCCGACGAAGAAGGCGTGGAGGCCTATGTCGTCGGGGGCTTCGTTCGTGACATCTTTTTAGAACGACCATCGAAGGATATCGATGTGGTGGTTGTGGGAAGTGGCATACGTGTCGCAGAACGGCTCAAGGAAAAATTGGGTAAAGGAACCTCATTGTCAGTATTCCGTAACTTTGGCACTGCTCAGGTGAAAAACCGCGACGTGGAAGTGGAATTCGTCGGTGCCCGACGTGAGAGCTACGATCGCAATAGTCGAAAGCCCATTGTCGAGGATGGCACGTTGGAGGATGACATTAGCCGCCGCGATTTCACTATCAATGCGATGGCCATTTGCATCAATGGTGACCGCTTTGGTGAACTGGTGGACCTTTTTGACGGACTTGCTGATATGGAGGATGGCTTTATCCGTACTCCTCTTGACCCTGATATCACCTTCTCCGACGATCCGTTGCGCATGATGCGCTGTGTGCGGTTTGCCACAACGCTGAATTTCCAAATCTATGACAAGACCTTCGATGCCCTCAACCGCAATCTTGACCGTTTGGATATCATCAGCATGGAGCGTATCTCTGCCGAACTTAACAAAATTATGATGGCTCCCGCACCAAGTATCGGTATCATGGAGATGCAGCGGTGTGGCATTTTAGGAAAGATTCTTCCTGAAATACAGGCACTTGACATAGTAGAGACACGCAATGGCCGTGCGCATAAGAACAATTTCTATCATTCCTTGGAGGTCCTTGATAATGTGAGTAGACGGAGTGATAATCTTTGGTTGCGTTGGGCGGCTCTGTTACACGACATTGGCAAGCCCAAGAGTAAACGTTGGGAACCAGCTACTGGATGGACGTTCCATAACCACAACGTTATCGGCGCAAAAATGGTGGAGACGGTGTTTCGCCGACTCAAGGAACCACAGGATAGTAAAATGAAGTATGTGGTTAAACTCGTGGAACTTCACATGCGTCCTATCGTCATTGCCGACGAGGTGGTGACAGACAGTGCCGTGCGTCGGTTGCTCAGCGATGCTGGCGACGATATCGACGACTTGATGATTCTTTGTGAGGCTGATATCACCAGCAAAAATGCCGTGCGAAAGAAGCAATTCCTTGAGAATTTCCGCATGGTGCGCGAGAAAATCGCCGATTTGAAGGTGAAGGACTATAAACGCCTGTTCCAACCTTGCATTGATGGTAATGAGATTATGGAAATGTTCAATTTACCTCAGGGGAAAATGGTGGGTGTTCTCAAGGATTTCATCAAAAACGCTGTCCTTGATAATATCGTTCCCAATGAGCCGGATACCTTGCGGCAGTTGCTGAAGGAGAAATATTTCGAGTTGACGAGTAAACAAGTTGACGAGTAAACGAGTTGACAAGTTGATTGTTTCATGTCATCCTTTCCAACTCCTAATCTATGTTAAATAAATTATGTTAAATAAATGGGGACTATATTTATTAATATAGAAAATGTTTGTATTTTTGCATCTTAATAGAGATTACACCCATTTGATTTCTTTTGTTTCTGTTTGATAGAAATTGGATAAAGACATAAATATTAATGCATTAATAAAGAATATGAAAAAAAGATCTTTCTTGTTTTATGTAGCTGCCACCGCACTGCTGATGTCATGTGGCGGCGGTGGTCAGGGTATGCCGAATTTTGGCGACGATGAATACCCCGTAGAGACCGTGGGCACACAGAATGCCTCAATGATTAACACTTATCCTGCTACCATCAAGGGTGTGCAAGATGTGGAAATCCGTCCTAAGGTGTCAGGATTCATTACCCGTGTCAATGTACATGAAGGACAGAACGTTTCCGCTGGGCAGACACTGTTTGTCATCGACAACGAAAACTATCAGGCAGCTGTTCGTCAGGCTCAAGCTGCCGTCAACCAGTGCCGTGCCACCATCAACACTGCTGAGGCTCAGATGGCTACAGCTAAACTGCAGTATGATAACAGCCAGCAACTTCATACCAATGGCGTGATTGGTGACTTCGAGTTGCAGTCTGCCAAAAACACCTATACCAGTGCCCAAGC
>JAFZAE010000120.1 GCA_017548385.1 Prevotella sp. | reverse complement strand
GGAGCCTCCACTCAATTCTTCTGTGGTAACAGTAATGCCAGAGTTCTGTGAGACAGGAATCTGGTCTTTCAACATGATCGTGACAGCTTCGTTGCGAGTGTTCTTCACCGTTATACGCCAGGTCATGGTCTGTTCCTGTGACGAAGCGAGCAGTTTGCGGGTGGACTTGTCTGCCACCTTTGTACGCTGGATGATGATACCATTGTCACGCCCCAAGGAAAAATGAAGCGTGTCGTTGGGCACATTGGGGTCGATGATTGTCTTTCCCACGAATGAGTTGTCGAAGAATATATTGGCCTCTCCTTCGAGGAGGTTAAACGTATCCCAGCCTGTGGCGTCTGCCACGAGAAAAGCCTCTTTGTCGGCACGTGGAATACCTACATACTGATAGGTGGCGGGCAACTGATGACGGGCAATTTCCGTGACCGTCGCCTTACCATTTGAAAGTAGTGTGAGCGGCCGCCCGATTTCAAATTCATAGCCAAATTGTGCCTTCTGTTCTTGCACGGTAATTAATTCGCTGTCATCAAGAGCATCCACTTCTTTCATCTCAACTGTCGGGGCAGCATATCTTTCCTCTGGTGCCATGGCCATCGAAGCATTGGCACGGCCCTTAGTTGCTTCTTTCTTAACGGCATACCCAACAACGACAACCTCGTTGAGTGAACTGTCATCTTCTTTTAATTGAACGTTCAGAGTTGGACCATTCACCTTCAGAGTTCTTGTCGTATAACCGATATATGAGAATTTTAACTCTTTCTTGTCTTTGGGAAGGGTGAGGGAATAATGACCATCAAAGTCTGTCACCGTGCCAAGTCTCGTTCCCACAATCTGAACAGTAGCACCGATAATAGGCTCACCCTTTCCGTCTGTGACCCGACCAGAAACACCATTCTCCTCGTCTTCTTGGTTGTATTGCGGCGCCTGTCGTCCAAAGTCGAGCCAGTAGGTTCGCAATTCGGGTGCGATGTTCGAACGGTTGGGGTTGGCAGAGGAGAGCGTTATAGGCACGTTCTCCCATTTCTCCTTGGTGTTTTGGAAAATGTTGGCCTTGTAGGATAATTGCAAGGGTTTCGACAATCCTTCAGAGCGTACATCGTAGGTGGGATACCAACCGGCATTCTTCACATAGTACGAAATGTTGAACTCTGCGCGGCAAGCTTGTGGAACATCCACTTTAACATCCACCTCTGTTACGGTAGTTAGCCGCAGGTGGGCGATGGAGTCGACGACATTTTCTAACTTTTGTTTCTTTTCAGCCATTTGGAGTAGGCTCTCATCAATGTCGATGAGTTTCTTCTTGAGGGCAAGGAGCTCTTGAGAATAATAACTGTTGAGTTCCTTGATGCCAGCCAGGGGTGTGACGGCAGTGCGGTTGCCCACGGAGCAGTTGGTCTTCACCATTTCGAGTTGGGATTCCACCACTTCACGCTGAGCGCGCAACTGTCGCTCCTCGTCCACAACGGCTTTTACTTTCTGTTGCGCATCCTTCAATTGGCGTACTTGCTTCACACTGTCAGGGTGGGCTTTGCGATAGTTCACACCGATGACAGTAAGTTTGCCTTTCACTCGCATTTGCAGGCTTTTGGTATCAGTATAAGGAGAGAGTCCGGTAAATGTGACTACTTGTTCGCCGGCCGTGAGGTTCAGCGACATGGATCGTTCCACTTGTGCACCATTGGTGAAAACTGTCACATGCTTGATGGGTGCCTCATGTTTGTCTTCTGCTTGGACGGAAATTCCCAGCAATAGGATTGACATCAAAAATAGAATTCTTGTTTTCATACTTTTGTTATTATGGTTTAATACCGCAAATATAACGCATTTCTGCAGAGTATCACCAAATAGTCAATATTTTTGGGATTTCTTTTGCTTCATTAACGATTATAGTTGACAAGTTGGTTGTTTTTTAGTTGACTAGTAAACAAGTTTACAAAGCCTCACCACAAACCCCTCTCCATGGGGCGAGGGGAACAGTGTGATAGATTTTGAACAAACAAGTTTATCGTGCAAACCCGATAATCTTCAATTTTCAATTTTCAATCTTCAATATAAGGGTAATTTCTCATCCCTCACCTCTCACCCCTCACCTCTAAGAATAACTCATCCGTCTAAAGAAGAATCTTTCAGAAAAGAAAAAGGCCAAGGTGGGTGTTGTTGCGTTTTTGCGACAACTCGTTTTCCATATGTTCTGTTGCTGTACGGAAGAAGAAAGCGATGAGGTGCTCGTCAGTACCATCGCGTCCTATTTGTCGGAGCGCGTTGATGTAGGCAGCACGGTCCTTGACATCGATAATGAGTAATGGATGGCCAGTATGTAGGAGTATCCAATTGGAGAGCAGACGACCTGTGCGTCCGTTGCCGTCACGGAAAGGATGCAAGTATTCAAAGAAACCATGAAAACGAGCGGCGACAATCATAGGATGCACCTTACGCTTGATGGCATCTGCAGTGGAATTCATCAATGCAGGCACACGGGCTATCAGTGTCTCATGATTGCCAAAGACGGTGTCGCCTGCAGCCATATCCTCAGTCGTGTAAGTTCCTGGTACGGCACCAGGGGCGCGATAAGCTAATGTGTTCTCCGTCAACAGTCGGTTGGTCTCACATAGTAACACCTCGTCGAAAGCTGCGTCAAGATGTGTCGTGACAAAACGAAAAGCACGGAAATGGTCGGCCATTTCGGTACATTCAAGCAGGGAATGACCTATAGGCACCATCGCCAACCCCTGTTCTTTCAGGATACGGGTGTCATCTACGGTGAATGAATTTCCCTCGATGGCACACGAATGGGTGGAAAACAACACTTCATGCCAGTCCATGTAGTCGGCTGGTGCCATCTTCTTGACGATACGCTCTTCATATTCGCATCGCACCTGCTCATAATACTTTATTTCCTGTTCAAACATAGCTAATTAGTTGACAAGTAAACAAGTTGACAAGTGGACAAGTTTTTTGCATCAACAACCATCGTGAGAAGCGAGAGTAATCTCTCACCTCTAAAATCTACTCATCCTCCTGGAAAAGAGGATCTTCTGGCATCACCATGGTGGGTTTCTGCTGAGCCATTTCCAGGATATTCTGTGGCACATACTTTTTATCCACTACGAGGCGGAACATGTATTCGCGGAACCATCTGTCGGTCATAATCAGACAACCACTCTGTCCGTATGACGGTCCCCAACTGTTTTCCACCTTCCATTTCACGGCCTTTCCGTCGGCATCAAGGTCAACAGCCGAAAGTGTCATGGCATGAGTCGACCCACTGTCGAAAGTCATGATTCGTTGGGCCTTGTCCATGGGGAATGT
>JAFZAE010000119.1 GCA_017548385.1 Prevotella sp. | reverse complement strand
TGAGATCACCTGTAGTATGAGCTCTGATAATTCACTACATGGAACCCATACCAATTACAAAGGGGAGATAAGGTCGTTTGAGATGTATCCTCTTTAACTATCTTTCCCTTTTCATTCTTTATTTGCGAAAGATAAGTTTGAATAAAAAAAGGAGCATGGCAATCGAATTTTGCCATGCTCTTGACGTATAAAAAAGTACAACTGAGATTCATCACGAATCTGTCGAACAAATATACCTACCTAAAACCGTTCGTAAATCTTAATAAACTAAACTAAACTTTCAGGGCTTTGTTTTTTTGCTCATTTTTACAACTTATTTTTGAAGAATAGTGGCTTCATAAGTCATATTATTGATAACCCATGATGGTTTTGGTAAGTGAAGAGAATCAAGTCGTATTATTGTTTCAAAATAGATGAACTATAATCTTTAGAGTGCAATTTTTAACTTTAAAATCAGTAGAGTGTAATTTTTAACTTGAAGAATAGTGTATAATTATTTAACGCTGCAAAATTATTGATTAATGATATTGTTACAATATTTTTATCAATCAAATTATGTGCTGTTTTGTATTCTTGATACATTTGGGCGCACAAACAATACATTTGGGAATAGGTTCCCCGAAAACAACAACACAGATGAGAAATAAATAGCATGGGGATTCGTGAAATCCTATTTTTTTATTATTTTTGCAAAAACCATCATCTATGTTTATGAGGATACTGCGAACGATAGTCTTTTTTATGGTGATGACTATCTCATCGATATGCTATGCCACCAGCTATTATTTCCGGACCATTGATGTCAAAGATGGACTGGCCGATTATTTTGTCAGGGATATCGTACAAGATAGCCGTGGATATATTTGGATTTCTACAATTAATGGATTAAGCCGTTATGATGGCTATAGATTCCATAATTATCTACCTGTTCAATTTGGTGCCAATGGCAATGATGTGTTTTCTGTGAGGGAGACAGCAGACAATACACTATGGATGCGCTGTTCAGGGGATTTGTACACATACTCCTATAAAAGAGGTACATGGCAAAAAGACGGTGCGGAACGACTCTCACAAATGGGTGTTAAGGGAACTTTCGATGTGTTTTATGTGGACGATAAGAAGAATATATGGGTGTCAACAGAGTGTGGCGTCTATAACTACGATTTTTCTCAAAAGAAACTCCACCACATCGCCAACTATAGCAAGTCGCCATTGCTGCACATCATCTCAAAGAATGGCACCACTGTCATCGTTACCACCGACTATAACATTTATGAGGTCTCGCAAAAGACCATGAAACTGGTTCCGGTGGGCAAGGCATCCATGTTGACCTACAACCGTGACAGCCGTGTCTTCCTCGACAACAATATGAACCTGTGGTTATACCAGTCGCATTCGCAGGCCGGCTCCCAGTGGGTCTTTTCATTGAAAGACCACCAATGGCGACGTATGGATGATTTAACCCAAATGGGTAATGTCTTAGTCAACACAATTACTGTGGATCATGATGGCAATTTGTGGGTGGGAACTGTTAATTCTGGCGTGCACGTATTCTCGGTTAATCCTGATGATTCTTCTCTTACTGAAACCTGTCACTTGAATGTGTTCGCACCTCAGAGTTCCCATATCTCATGTCTTTATCTTGACGATAATAATACCATGTGGGTGGGGTCTTCAAAACTTGGTGTCGCTTTTACCGACTTGTGCGCACCAACACTCAATATGGTCTCTACGGGTGAATACGAGGATGTGAGTTCTATGCTTCAAGACCGACATGGCAACCTTTGGATTGGTTTTGATGGGGATGGGGTGATGAAAAAGTCGAAAGATGGTAGCGTTACACATTATTCAGCTACGTTACAACAGTTGCCCTCTAATATCGTCACGTCGTTGACACTTGATGCCGATGGCAATGTGCTTGTAGGCACATATGGTAATGGAATGGCTAAGTTTGACGGCTCTAAATTCATACCAGTCTATACCAACATCCCCAATATAGGGTATGTCAAAGCAATGGTTACAGACACCAGAGGCAATCTGTGGGTGGCCACGGTTGATAAGGGAGTGGTGAAAATCAGACCCGATGGGAAATACTTCCAATATACTACCGAAAACTCACCGCTTGTCTCCAATGGTATCTTGTGTCTGGCGGTGGATTCATTGCGCAATATTATCTATATAGGAACATCCACGGGCGTTTCTGCCTATGATTACGAAAAGGATAGTTTTATCCGGATAAGTCAGTTGGAACAGTTGAATGGCTCATACGTATTGTCGTTGATGATGTGTGACCGAAACCTTCTATGGATAGGGAGTAGAAATGGCCTATGGGTGTATAGGGCAAAGGATTCCTCAATGACACGACTTACAACAGAGGCGGGTATGTCGCACAATACCATAAGGGCTTTGGCGGAAAGTGGCGGAAAAGTGTGGGCAAGTACAGACAACGGATTGACATGTATTACCAGTGCTTTCACTCAAGGCAAAAAGGGTGATGTCATCTCATACAAGTGCCATCCATTCTATGACTCTAATGGATTACACGATGTGTTGTTCTCTAACAATGCGTCGCTTACCACCGACGATGGCACGGTTTTGCTTGGCAGTTTTAGGGGCTATGCCAGTATCCCACCAGAGGAGATGGTGGCTCATTATCCTCAACTCAATCTGGAATTTACCAATTTCTGGATCAATGAGAAGGAAGACATACAATTACCCTCCCAGATTACCCTCCATTATCAGGATCGCCTTGGTATAGCGGTGTCGGCCATGGTGCCGTCGCTTAGTCATCAAGTAAAATATTACTATCGTTTCAAAGGTGATGAGAAATGGATTCAAGCCCCGGGAAATATCCTCAATTTTGTATCGCTTCGACCTGGCAATCATATCCTGCAGATCAAGGCACAAATACCGGGGGTGGGTGAGGGTGACATGCTGGAACTTGCTGTCAAGGTATTGCCTTCATTCTGGCAGTCTTGGCCCGCGCTCATGCTATATGCGTTGCTCATTGCGGCTATAGTTTACCTCATTTATCGTGCCATTCGCAACAGACAAAAACGCGAACTCGCCATCAATCAACTTGAGATGAACCTCAGAAAGTTTGAAATGGAAGAGGAGAAAATACGTTTCTTCACCAATATCAGCCACGATATCAAGACGCCTCTCACGCTCGTTCTTGCTCCTCTGGAGAAAATCCGCAATAATCCCATGCCTGAGGAAATGCGTCCCGAAGTGGATATGGCGTGGCGAAACTCACGGCAACTATATGACCTCATACAGCAATTACTCGATTTTAGCCGACTCGACGAAGGAATGGAGAAACTGAACCTTAAACATGGCGACATCGTGAGTTTTGTAAGGCAGACAGCCCAGGGCTTCTCATATTTTGCTATTGGAAAGCAGATTAAACTTCATCTCAATTTACCGCAGGCTCCAATGGAGATTGCCTTCGATGAGAACAAAATGCGGCGGATTATAACCAATCTGCTGTCCAATGCGTTCAAATATAATATTGACAAGGGGTCGGTTACGGTTTCTCTGGAGATGAAAGATAAAGGGGAGGAACGTCAACTCTTCTTGCAAATTGCTGATACAGGAATTGGCATCCACGATAAACATCACATCTTTAATCGCTTTACCCAGGAAACACACGGACAGGAACAAGAGGGAAGTGGACTGGGACTATATATCGTCAAGAAATATGTCGATATGATGCAGGGGAATATTGTTGTGACCGACAACTCTCCCCAGGGAACCATTTTCACTGTCACAATGCCTGTGGTTGCGACAAACGAGACTGTAGGTGAAGGACATAAGGAACCTGTTGATGATATGTCGGCAGATAATACGATGTCTGGTAAGGAAGGAAAGCAGAAACCTACCATTCTCTTGGTCGACGACAATTCAGATACTCGACTCTTCCTTCAGCGAAGCCTTGAGGACGAATATACCGTCCTATTGGCGGCTAATGGCAAGGAGGCTCTTCTGATGATGGAAGAAAACGAGGATGTGGACATCGTTATCAGTGATGTGATGATGCCTGAGATGGATGGTATAGAACTCTTCAGGAAACTCAAGTGCAACATCAATTTCTCACATGTTCCTGTGATACTATTGACGGCAAAGAGCAGTGAGGAAAACATCGTGGCAGGACTCCAAGAAGGTGTGGCCGACTATATTACAAAGCCTTTCAGTCTGAGGGTGTTAAGGCTGCGCATTAAAATGATACTTGAACAGGCACAACGTATGCACAATCAAGTGGCTAATGGCATAGAAATCAAACCTAGTGAGATTACTGTAAGTTCACTCGACGAGGAACTGATTAGTCATGTCATTCAAAATATAGAGGAACACATCAACGATGTGAACTATTCTGTTGCGCAACTTAGTGCTGCCGTGGGAATGACACGAGGACATCTATATAAGAAACTGATGGCCATCACTGGCAAATCACCATTGGAATTCATTCGTATCATCAAAATAAAGCGAGGCAAGAGCCTGCTCGACCAGGGGATAACCAATATCTCAGAGGTGTCCGATATGGTGGGGTTCTCACCCAAGCAATTCACCCATTATTTCAAAATGATGTACGACGTGACACCATCGGATTATCTGAGGACCCTCAAGTAGTCTCCGCCCCCTCTATTCCTCCGTCCCATCAGTCTCCTTAGGCTTATCCGTCCCGTTTGTCGTTGTATCACAGCGACTCCTCACATCCTTTGGCCTTCTCACATCTTCCTTTACCGTATGCTGCAACTGTGTTGCAGCCCCTATACAAAAAGCCGGATTGATCAAGCAAATCAATCCGGCTTTTGATAGTTAAAAGGTATGATTATTTCTCTTTTGGCATCATGAGTACCTCCAATTTGTTGCCACCCTTGAGGATGACTTTCTTCAGGTGATTACTGATTGCCTTTGAAGTCACAGCATCGACAGTCTTCTTGTAATCAGTGTGGATGTCTACTCCAAAGCGGTTCCAACGGTCAATCACTGTCAGCCAATAGCCGTTGGTCTTGGCATCAACATCGGCTTGTTTGAGCAGAATCTGCTTCACCTTGTTCAGGTCTTCCATGTTCGGGCTGGCGATAGTGGCATCCATTCCCTTCTGGAACTCGGGCAGAGCATCGTTCACCTTGTCGGGGTTGAGCATGGCAGAACCCTGGATGGCCAGATAGGTCAACGGACCGCCAGTCATAATATTTGTGTTGGCTCCGGCATGATAGGCGGCTGACAGACGTTCACGAATTTCACGGTTGAAAGTCATGTCGAGCATACGCGAAGAGATGTCGTTGAGCACATTGTTCTGCAATGAGTATTTCACGGCTTTCGAACGCCAGGTCACGTTTGCTTGAGCCTGTGGGTTTTCCATCTCCTTCTCGAAATGATTCACCACCTTGCCATTGGCAAATGTGCGAAGCTCCTTAATCTTCAAGTCGGGGGTGCCTTTGGAGGGCAGTGAAGCGATATACTGCTCACAGAGTTGAACTAGTTCAGTCTCATCGAAATTACCTACGAAGGTGAAGGTGAAGTTGGCGGCATTGCCATACATCATGCGGGCCATCTCAAGCACACGGTCATAATCGACGCTTTCAATCTGCTCTGCTGTGGGGATGCGGAAACGGGGATTATTCTTGTACATGGTGCTCATCAATGAATCCTGGAATACCAACTGACTGTTCAGGCTCTGATTCTTCAGCTGTGTCTTGATGGCATCGAGATAGGTCTTTACAGCCTTCTCGTCTTTGTTCAGGCTGGTGAAACTCAGATATACCAGTTGCATCATAGTCTCGAGGTCTTTCGGAGTGGAAGAGCCGGAGATACCATGGCTTACGGCATCAAGGCTGAAAGATGTGCTTACCTGCTTACCGGCAAGGGCTTTTGTAAGGTCTGTCTGCATGAATTTGCCCAGGGCGCTGTTGGACAGAACGAGGCTGGCCATCTGAACATTGTTGTTGTCAGCAAGTTCGAAGAGCGACTCACCACCGGGTGAGGTGGCATTCAACAGAATCTGCTCGGCATTGAAGTCTGTCTGCTTCAGTTGTACCTTGGCTCCATTCGAGAGGGTAAACTCTTTGAAGCCCAATGCTTTGTTCTCTGTTACTCTTTCCACGCTTCCCTTCTTGGGCAGTTCTGTCATCAGAGGCTCTGTAATCACGTTGTCCACATAAGCTTCCAGCGTCTCGCCACGAACGTCGGCCACGGCCTTCTTCATGTCGTCAACACTGAATAACTGCTTGCCTTCTTTGTCTTGCAACAATGCCAAGGCGACAAAGTTTGAGTCGTTGTCCAATATCAACTGTGGATAGACTTGGTTCACAATGTCCACAGGAAGCATTGGAATCATGGCATTCATCAGATTGTATTCATCCTCAATCGATGGGATTGGCTCAGCATTGATGAAATTCTGCACATACTGGTTGCAATAGTTGTGTGTCTCGTACTTGTCGCGGTTGTTGTAGATTTTCTCCAAGCGGCTCTGGAATTCAGCCTTCACACGCTCATATTCAGTGGCGGTGAAACCATGATCCTTAACGCGCTTGAGTTCGCGAAGAGCGGCGGAAATGCCTTCCAATTCCTTGCCTTCCTTGGGCATAAGGGTGAGCATAAGGGCGTCTTTGGTACGCGATACCAGATATGAACCATACTCAACTCCTGCCTGAAGCAGTGGACTTTCTGGGTCTTGGCATACCTCTGTGAAACGGGCATTCAGCATGTCATTGGCCATGTCGATAGCATAGTCAACAATCATATATGACATGTCACTTTTCATCTCATCGGGGATGGGGTCGGTCTTCATGGCCAGGAGAATCAGCGACAACTGCTGCTCTTTGTCTTTGCCAATCACATAGATACCCTCATCGTTGTCGGGAACTTCCACAGGTTCCACCTTGGCAGCATTTGCTGGGACAGTGATGCCGGAGAAGAGTTCTTTAACCTTTTGCTCGGTGCGGTCTACGTCGATGTCGCCTACAATGATAACCGCCTGATTGTCTGGACGATACCATTTACGGTAGTAGGCGCGAAGTGTCTCAGGTGAGCAACCATCGATTACTGACATCAGACCGATGGGGAAACGCTCACCATATTTCGAGCCGGGATACAGTTCGGGAAGCTTCTGCTCCAGAATCTTCTGTGTACCGATGATGCGCATGCGGTACTCATTGTGCACCACGTCGCGCTCCTGGTCGATAGCCTTGGCGTCGAGGGTGATACCGTTCGACCAATCTTTCAGAATCAGCATACAAGAGTCAAGGGCAGTGATGCGGGCGGTTGGAACATCCTCAATGTAATATACGGTCTGGTCGGTGGAGGTGTAGGCATTCAGATTGCGACCATACTCCACACCGATAGACTGGAGGTATTCCTGAAGGTTGTTGTCCTTGAAATGGTCAGTGCCATTGAAAGCCATGTGCTCGAGCAGGTGGGCAAGACCGCGCTGGTCTTCATTCTCCTGCACCGAACCCACTTTCTGGGCAATGTAGAAACTGGCCACTTTCTCGGGATAGTCGTTGTGGCGGATGTAATAGGTGAGGCCATTGTCCAGCTTACCCATGCGCAGGGCAGGGTCCACGGGAATTGGCTGGGTGGTCTGAGCATTGGCAGAAACACCCACTAATAGCAAAAATGCTGAAAACAAATGTTTAATTCTCATTATTCTTTTGGTTTAGATATAATATGATTCCTTAATCAAAATTACAATTTGCAAAAGTACTAAAAAATTGCAATATAGTTTGTCTTTTACTGTAAAAAATTAGTCCTTTTTCATTTATTTGAGTTTCATATCCCAAAACATTTTGTTATTTCATCAAAAACGCATACCTTTGCGCATATTATATGCCTATGAAAAAAGTCTTCAAGTGGGTGATGATTATCATTCTCATCCCCATTATACTCTTTCTGGTGCTGGCTTTGCTGCTTTATTTGCCACCGGTGCAAAACTGGGCGGTGGATAAAGTAGCCGAATATGCATCGGAAAAGACGGGGATGGACATTTCCGTAGGCCATGTGTCACTCAAGTTTCCACTCGACCTTGCTGTCGACGACTTCAAGGTAATCAAGGACAATGACTCTATACCTGGCGTCAGAGATACCATCGCTGATATAGGGCAGTTGGTCGTCGATGTCCAATTGATGCCACTTTTCAAAAGTCAGGTGGAAATCGATGAATTCCAACTCAACAAGGCGAAAATCAATACCAATGGGTTCATTGCCGACTTCAGACTGCAGGGTGATATCGAGAAAATGACATTGCAAAGTCATGGTGTTGACTTGAAAAAATCTTTGGCAAATGTCAACAACATTTCATTCGACAATGCGCAGTTGCATGTTTTCCTGCCCGATTCCGTACCGTCTGATACAACTGTAAACAATTGGAAAGTGCATATTGACGACCTGAAGTTTGCCAACTCCAATATAACTGTTCATATGCCGGGCGATGTCACCGAGATGAGTGTAGGACTGCCTGATGCGAATGTGGCGGCTACAAATATCGATTTGAGCACGGGCACGTTCAAAATTGGCCATGTGGAATCACGTCAGGGCGTCTTCACATACGACAACAAATTGGTGAATCCTGTCAGTGGATTTGATACCAACCATATCTCCATGACCGACATGAATTTGGTTGTCGATTCTATCTCGCTCAGTTCTCCCAATATCGACCTCAATTTACGACAATGTTCTTTCAAGGAGAAAAGCGGGCTTACCGTGGATAATTTCTCGGGTGTTGTCAGCATGGACTCCACCCGACTGTCGGTGCCGGCGTTCAGTATGCGTACGCCCGACTCCAATCTTTCGGCCAAGATAGAGATGGACTTGAATGCTTTCGAGGATTTCAATCCTGGCAAGGTATATGCTGATGTGGATGGTTACTTGGGAAAACAAGACTTGATGAGATTCATGGGAGATATGCCAAAGGACTTTGTCAGGAAATGGCCTAACCAGCCGCTAACCATCAGGGGAAAAGTGAGGGGAAATATGCAAAGAGCCGACCTCAATGGTGTCTATCTATCGCTCCCGACGGCATTCAATCTCAACGCTTCTGGATATGTGGCCAACTTGTCAAATCCCTCTGCAATGAAAGCGGACCTCAAGTTGAAGGGAAATACCGACAATCTCGACTTTGTTACGACAATGTTACCACCTGAAGTCAACCGTGAGGTGAAAATACCGCGTGGTATAGGGATTGATGGTACATTCAAAGCCAACGGACCAGTCTATGGTGCTGACTTCATAGCAACAGAGGGTGGGGGGACACTCAAGGCCAATATTGCGCTCGACTCCAAGAAAATGAAATACTCCACCACGCTCGATGCCAAGAAATTCCCACTACAGCATTTCCTCCCCAATATGGGACTCTCGCCCATCTCTGCGTATATCGAGGCCGACGGAGTGGGAACGGATATCATGTCGAAATCTACGTCGCTCAAGGCTAAAGCCCGTATAGACCACTTCAAGTATGGAGGGTATGATTTAGATGGGATGAAGGCTACGGCATTCATCAACAACGGGCGCATCGATGCTGATATCGACAGCCATAGCCGATTGCTGGATGGAAGAGTGTCGTTCGATGCGTTGATCAGTTCCAATAAGTTGCAGGGAACATTCTCTTGCGACCTCAACAATGCCGACCTCTATCAACTTCGGATTGCTGACACCCCATTGACTGTATCTGGATGTGCCCATGTGGATATCGACTCCGATTTCAAGGATTATTATAAGGTAAAGGGGTCGTTAGCCGGCGTTTCTATGTATTACAAGAATGCCTATTACAGACCTGATGACCTCGACATCGACTTGCTCACTCGCCGTGACACCACATACGCCTATGTCAATAGTGGCGATTTCCAGTTGAGCATGAATGGTAGGGGGGGATATAAAAAAATGTTGAAAGAGGTGGAAAATTTTTCCGATGAACTCACAAAGCAACTGAAAGACAAACATTTCAACCAGGAACTACTACAACAGAAATTGCCCAATGCCAATCTCTATCTCAATAGCGGTGGTAATAATTTCTTCGCCGACCTTCTTCAAGAACAGGGTTATTCCTTCGATCATGTCAATGTGGATATGTCGTCTTCACGAGCCACTGGACTAAATGGCAATATCAATGTCAAGTCCCTGGCTGTCGACAGCGTCTTGCTCGACGACGTGAAATTTGCCATTGTCACCGACAGTACGGGATTCAAATACAATGGACAGGTGTATAATGGCCCCGACAATCCATTCTATGCCTTCAATGCCATGTTTGATGGCGCTATCATGGAGCACGGGGCGGAAATTAATGCCAAGGTCTATGATAAGGATGATAAACTCGGGTTGGACATCGGAGCCGTGGCTGCCATTGAACCCAATGGCGTGAGATTCAATCTCGTCGATACGAAGCCGACCATAGGTTATATGCCATTTACTGCCAATGAGGATAATTATATATTCCTTGGAGATGACAAACGTTTGTCGGCCAAATTGTCTTTGAAGTCGAATGAGGGGACTACACTACAGGTATATACCAACGATGACAACGAGGAGGCACTGCAAGACCTCACCGTCAGTGTGCATCAACTCGATCTCGGCAAGCTCATGTCTACACTGCCATTCCTACCAAATGTAAAAGGTGAGATGGAGGGCGATTTCCATATCGTGCAGACTGCTGAGGATTTGACCGTGTCGAGTGCCATGAACATCGGGTCGATGATGTACGAGGACCTGCCTGTGGGAAATATCGGCTCCGAATTTGTCTATATGCCTAATGAGGATGGCTCACATTATGTCGATGGTGTCATTTATAGTGAAGGGAATGAAGTCGGTTCGCTCGTGGGTACATACAATCCCAATGGAAAGGGAAGCCTCGATGCTGATATGCACCTGGAGAGCTTGCCGCTGTCATTCGTTAATGGTTTTATGCCCGACCAGATGATTGCATTGAGGGGAACGGCAAATGGCGACCTCACCGTGAATGGTCCTCTTTCAAAATTGGATATCAATGGTGAATTGGCCTTCAAGGATGCGTCGGTGTATAGCCTGCCTTACGGATTCGACCTCGCAATGAAGAAAAAGAATCCGAAGACTGCCCAGGAAGCCGAAGATGCGAAAGTGAGAATAGTGGGGAGTAATCTGTTATTTGAGGATTTCAAACTCTATGCGCGCAATGACAGTGCCCTGCATATCAATGGCAAGTACGATTTCTCTGATTTCGATAATATGAGGGTCGATTTGCGGTTGCGGGCTCGCAACTTCCAACTTATCAATGCTAAGGAAAACCTTAAATCTGAGGCGTACGGAAAAGCGTATGTCAACCTGTTCGCAAATATCAACGGCCCAGTCGATATGCTCAACATGAGGGGTAGGGTGGATGTGCTCGGTTCTACTGATATGACCTATGTGTTGCGCGACTCACCGCTTACGGCTGACACAAGGATGGAGGAACTTGTGAAATTTGTGAACTTCAACGATTCAGTTGAGCATGTGGTGAAGCGCCCGGCACCCTCGGGATTCAATATGGATATGAATATCAATATCGACCAGGATGCACATATCATCTGCGATTTAAAGCCCGACCACTCCAATTATATCGACCTCATCGGCGGGGGCGAACTACGTATGCAGTACAATGTGGTCGACGACCTCCGGCTCACTGGGCGCTACACTTTGAGCAATGGCGAGATGAAATATTCGTTGCCTATTATCCCGCTGAAGACCTTTACCATTCAGGATGGCAGTTATGTGGAATTCCGTGGCGACCCAATGAATCCAGTACTGCATATTACTGCCACGGAGCGTCGAAAAGCATCGGTAGAGGATGAATCGGGAGGCACAAGGTCGGTGGACTTCGACTGTGGCGTGATTATCACACAGACACTCAATGACATGGGACTGGAATTTACCATCAATGCACCTGAAGATATGTCGTTGGCATCCGAACTGGCAGGCATGACGACTGAGGAGAGAAGCAAGGTGGCTGTCACTATGTTGACCACGGGCATGTATCTGGCAGATGGTAATACAGGTGGTTTCACCATGAACGGGGCGCTGAGCTCTTTCCTTCAGAGCGAAATCAACAATATTACCGGCAATGCCCTTCGTACGCTTGACTTTACCATGGGTGTCGATAATGCCACCGACGCATCGGGTTCCATGCACACCGACTATTCGTTTAAGTTCGCCAAGCGCTTCTGGAACAACCGTCTGCGTGTGGTTGTTGGTGGAAAGGTATCAACTGGCTCCGAGATGGACAACCACAACCAGTCGTTCTTCACCAATGTCACCTTTGAGTATCGGTTGAGCACCACCTCAAATAAATACCTCAAGGTGTTCTACGACCGCGACTCTTACGACTGGTTTGAGGGAGAGATTGGAGAGTATGGCGCTGGATTCCTATGGCGTCGTAAATTGCAGCACTTCAGCGATATTTTCAAATTCAAGAGCGAAAACGAAGCCATCAGAATACCTACCCGTACCAGCAGGGATTCTACTTCAACCAACTCATCATATCCCACACTGATGAATAGAACCGCTCGTTCCGATAGTGATTCCATCCCTAAAGCAGTAAGACCATGACACCTTATAAATATATATATGCTCATCTCTATATTTGCCTCCTTGTGGCAGTGATATGTCTGGTGGGGTGTAATGTGACCGAGGGGGTGCCCGACGGTGAACACCTCTATGTTGGCATTGATAAGGTGAATTATACAAACTATGAGAAAAACGACCATTTCGTCTCCACACAAGAGGAGGTGGAGGCTGCATTGGCTTGCGAACCCAACGGGGCTTTGTTCGGTAGTTCGTATTATCGTACACCTTTTCAATATCGACTCTGGATTTGGAACAAATACCATGACAAGGATACAAAATTTGCTCGATGGATGACGAAATCTTTCGGCAAGGCTCCTGTACTGATGAGTAATGTCACACCCGAACTGAGGGCTTCGGTGGCACAGTCGACATTGGTTTCTCATGGATATTTTGACGGAAAGGTGACCGCGCATGAAGTGGAGATGTCTAATCCCAAGAAGCAGAAGGTAAGATATGAGGTGGATATGGGACATCTCTATACCATCGATACCATCAGTTATGACAA
This sequence comes from Prevotella sp., assembly GCA_017548385.1. Taxonomy (GTDB): domain Bacteria; phylum Bacteroidota; class Bacteroidia; order Bacteroidales; family Bacteroidaceae; genus Prevotella. The sequence continues at coordinate 10,974 of JAFZAE010000119.1, read as the reverse complement.
TTTCCCTGCTGATGCCATGGCATTGATAGATAGTCTGGCAGACGAGAAACTCATCACAGAGGGCGTGCCTTTCGATGTCTCTACATTGGATGCCGAACGAACACGCTTGGCGACACTCTTCCGCGACAATGGATTCTTCTATTATCAGTCAGGATTCGCTTCCTACCTCGCCGACACACTCCAGGTGCCTGGAAAAGTGCAACTCAGACTACAATTAGCCGACAGCCTGCCCGATGAGGCACTCAGAAAATGGTATATCGGCAAAATTGATGTCAATGTGAGGAGGACTCGAAGAGAGCAATTGGATTCCGTCAGAGTCTCGAGAAGAGGAACCCTGCACTTCCATGGCACTAACCCTCCAGTAAGAAGAGAGGTCATTATGGGGGATATCAGATTGCGTCAACGGCGGCTATTTGACTATTCTCGCTACCAGGAGTCGGTTAGCAGGTTGGGAAGTTCTGGACTATACAGTTCGGTGGATTTCACTTTTTCACCACGCGACAACGTACCTGATACAGATACATTGGATATGGCGGTGAACTGCATCCTCGACAAACCCTATGACTATTACGTCGAGACGAATATGAAAGGAAAGACATCTGGGTTCCTCGGTCCGCAGGTGGTCGTGGGTCTTACAAAACGGAATGCTTTCAGGGGAGGTGAAAAACTTGACGTCAACTTGCATGGCTCCTATGAATGGCAGACCGGCCATCCCTTCGACGGTTCTTCATCCAGGGTCAATTCCTACGAGTATGGGTTTGATGTGTCGTTGGAGATTCCCAGGCTTGTCAATCCATTCCGCGACAGAGACAGATATGACAAGAATCCGTCACTCACAAGAACAAGAAAACGGCGTAGAAGATATTTCTCCACACCTTCAACCATTATCAAGGCGGCTTCGACCACGGTGAACCGTTCAGGATATTTCAAGCGGCATATCGTGTCAGGCGAATACACCTATAGGTTACAACCCTCACAGCAGTGGATGCATGAGATTACGCCACTGATGGTGGAGTATAACTATTTGAAGGAGGGCTCGGAGAAATTCTACGAAATGGTGATGGAATCGCCTTACCTGTTGGCCTCGATGATGGATATTTTCATTCCTAAATTCAAATATACCATCAAATTCACAAGTCCGCCGACATATCGCAATCCCATCTATTGGGATGCTACAGTCAGCGAGGCAGGAAACCTGCTTTCATTGGGCTATATGATTGCAGGGAAGAAATGGAGCGACCCATACAAGGAATTGTTCAAAAACCCGTATGCGCAGTTCTTTAAGATAGAATCGGGTATTACCAAACACTGGAGTGTCTCCGACCACGACAAATTAGTGGCACATTTCGATGCGGGGGTGATATGGAGTTATGGCAATTCTTTATATGCTCCCTATACCGAGCAGTTCTGGGTGGGTGGTGCTAATAGCATCAGGGCTTTCACTGTCAGAAGTGTCGGCCCGGGAAACTATCGCTCTCCAGACAGGAAGTGGAGGTTCATCGAGCAAGTGGGCGACATCAAATTGCAGGCAAATCTTGAATACCGGCCGCGACTCTTCGATAACTTATATGGGGCTATCTTCCTCGATGCCGGTAACGTATGGTCGTTTGATGCCTATGACGAGTCTGTTGATTATAAATTTGAATTGAAGGATGCGTTCAATCAGGTAGCATTGGGAACTGGTGTCGGACTGAGATACGATCTCGATTATTTTGTCATCCGACTCGACTGGGGTATAGGGTTACACGCTCCTTACGATACCGGCAAAAATGGTTTCTACAACATTCGCCATTTCAAGGACGGACAGAGCCTCCATTTCGCCATCGGCTACCCATTCTGATACCTATACCACAAAACACTCCTTGTTGATTATATATAACCTTCTAAACGATGACATTTCTGCAAATAACCTACCGATGTGCTTGCATCATTACTTTTTTCCTACTGATGGCCAGTCTGCCCTCATGGGCGGACCGTGGACGACTGTATACTGCCGATAAACTGTCAAGCAGTACTACGAATTTCATCTCACAGGATTACTATGGGTATATCTGGGTGGGCTCGCAGTTCGGACTCAATAAGTTCGACGGCTATCGTTTCACGCATTTCTATACCGATGCCGATGACCATACTACCATACAGGGAAATGAAATCACACGTCTGCTCTCCGACAGCAAGCACCGTCTGTGGGTCGGTGGCGCAAATGGCCTCAGCCGTTACGACCATGCTTCCAACCAGTTCGTGAGATGTCAATTCCCCGATGGACTCCGCCCACGTGTGGAGTGTATCTATGAGGATCACAGCGGAAACATCCTTATTGGCACGTCAGGATATGGCTTGTATTCCATTCGCTCAGGCAGTGATGCCATCACACCCGAACATCAGTTCTCACGCACAGCGAACAACGACTTCCTTACCGTATTATTTGAGGACAATCAGCATAATCTCTGGCGTGGCTATCAGACAACTACCATCACACGTTTCAAAACCGATGGATTAAAACCCACGGCCATCAAGGATTTCGAGTCGCCATGTGGTCCTGTCGTGACATTCCTGCGTACCGACACAAAAGGCTTTCTGGCGGTATGTACATATGGCATCCTGCGCTATGACTATGCTACAGGAAAACTCTCAGATGCTGGTATCGACCTCTCGGAAATTGGCGCGACGGTATCGGTGCGCGCAGCAATGATTGACCATGCCGGCAATATTTATATCGGTACTTCTGGACGGGGATTGTTTATCATCCGTAAGGGAAGCAATACTTTGCAGCGGGTTGAGTTCAACAGCAACAAATATGACCTCTCAACAGCCAATGTTAACTATATCTATGAGGATAAAGACCAAAATCTATGGGTGAGTTGTTTCAGGAAGGGATTGTTCATGCTCAGTCAGGGCAACGAGGCTTTCCATACATCGAAATTTGCCGACCAGAAATACCAGTTGGGTAGCAGCCTCTCCAGTTTGACATTGGGGGAGGATGGAACAATTTGGTGCACCGTTCAGAAAAGTGGCATCTATCGGTGTGATGTTGACGGACTGTTTTCTCCCGCCCCGGCGTTTCCCTCGGGGGCTGATTGCATCTATCGTGATAGCAAAGGCAAATACTGGGTGGGAAATGAAAGCACATTATATAGTTATGACCCCCAAACTGGTGCCAGCATACCGAAGTTACACCTCGACGGATGGGGCATCAACTGCATGACCGATGATGGGAAGGGACATCTTTATGTGTGCAATTATGGAAAGGGTTTTTGCATATTCGACAGCAATACAGGAGAGTCTGAGCTTCTGAGTATGTATCATATCCATCCTCAACTGGGTGGACTCTGCAACGACTGGGTGAAGGCTTTCCTGCTCGATAGCCGTGGATTGCTTTGGATAGCCACCACCAATGGAGTTTGTGTGATGAATCCTGCCGATGGCAACTTTCGCTCGCTTGGCTGGGACTTGCAATTAAAGAATATTCAGTGTTTTAGTCTTGCTGAACAGACCGATGGCTCTATACTCATCGGTACCGAAAGCGGAATATATCGATATGACATGGCTTCGTCGAAAATAGGCCGTGTGGAAGGGCTCCATGAACTCGACAACAAACCCATCTACACCATTGTACATTTGAGAAATGGCGATCTATGGATGAGTTCTGCCAATGGAATATGGCATTACGACAAACAACGGCAGCATCTTGTCAGATATGTTGATGGCAATGGACTCGATACCCGCGAGTTCGTCCTGGGAGCAGTGGCTGTGGCCAATGATGGTCGTCTCAGTTTTGGCAGTATCGAGGGAATTGTTTCGTTCTATCCCAATGATGTCTCTGCATCGGGCATCAACAATGACGAACGGGTGTTCCTGACAAGTTTCACCATAGACGGAAAACCTGTTGGATGTCTGACTGACAAATTTAAGATACCATACAACCAAAACTCCTTTGCCATGGAGTTTTCTATGCTCAATTTCCATGATGCTGAAAACATCTATTATGAATATCGCATCAATGGGGGTGAGTGGGTGCCTTTCATGGATGGGTCGAACAGGGTGGCATTTAGCCGCATGAAACCGGGACGTTATGAGATTGAGGTGAGGGCGATGAGCAATGGCCTATATTTCAAAAACACACAGACAGTCTATGTCACGGTACAGTCGCCATGGTATGCCACCACATGGGCATACATCCTCTATGCCCTTCTGGCTCTGGCTCTGGCCGGTTTGATATTTTATTATCTAGTACGTCGGCAGCGTACTCAACTTGATGAACAGAAAATGCGCTTCCTCATCAATGCCACACACGATATACGGTCGCCTCTCACGCTCATTATGGGGCCACTCAACAAACTGAAGGAACGTATAAAAGATAAGGAAAATCTTGACGACCTGCATACCATCGACCGCAACGCACAACGTCTGCTCCTTTTGGTCAACCAAATTCTCGATGAGCGTAAGATTGATAAGAACCAAATGCATTTGCATTGCGGCGAAACCGATTTGGTGACTTTCATCTCGGGCATCTGTTCGCTGTTCCAGTTCAATGCCCGTCAGCGGAATATTTCCTTCTCTTTTGAACATGAGGATGACAAACTGATGGCATGGATTGACCGCATACAGTTTGACAAAGTGGTCTGCAATCTGCTTTCCAATGCATTCAAGTACACATTTGATGGGGGTGATGTAAAGGTGGTGCTCTCTCACGACGATCAATCGGCCGTGATTCGTGTCATCGATAGCGGTATTGGTTTCAAAGAGGAGAATACCGAGCGGCTTTTTGAACGTTTCTACCAGGGGAAGGGGACCAACGACCTGCATATCGAGGGAACGGGAATCGGACTCAACTTGAGCCGTGCCATCGTCCTTCTCCATGGTGGTACCATCAAGGCATACAACCGCACCGACGGCCAACGGGGTGCTTGCCTTGAAGTACAACTGAAATTAGGAAAGGAGCATCTCAAACCCGAAGAAATACAAGAACCTGAGGAAAATGAGCGTCAGGGAGCACGTCAACAGGCTTCGCGCAATTTCCGTTTGCTTGTCGTAGACGATGACTATGAGGTGACGCAGTACATCAAAAACGAACTTGGACAGTGGTATCGCATCGATACCGCCCTCAATGGCCGGGAGGCACTCAAGAAACTCCTCACCGGTGATAACTACGACTTGGTCATCAGCGATGTGATGATGCCCGAGATGGATGGCATCACCATGCTCCGGCAAATCAAGGGAAACCCCAACATCAGCGATATCCCAGTCATCCTGCTCACTTCCAAGGTCGAGGTGGACAGTCGGTTGGAGGGCCTGCGAAAGGGTGCCGATGCCTATCTGGCCAAGCCGTTCAATATTGAGGAACTCCATATTCTGGTGGATAATATCGTGGATAATGTGCGACGCCTGAAAGGTAAGTTCACTGGTGCGCAGACCCAGGAAGACAAATTGGAACAAGTCGAGGTAAAGGGAAACAACGAAGCACTCATGGAACGTATCATGCGTGTCATCAATGAACATATGCAGGATTCTGACTTCAATGTTGATAAACTGGGTGAGGAGGTTGGATTAAGTCGCACCCAGCTCCATCGCAAGATGAAAGAAATCACAGGAATCTCCACAGGTGAGTTTATACGTAATATCCGCCTACAACAGGCTGCTCGTCTCATCAAAGAACGCAAAGTCAATGTTACGCAAGTAGCCTACGCCGTGGGATTCAACAATCAAACCTATTTCTCCACCGTTTTCAAGAAACACTTCGGACGCACCCCCACCGAATATGCCGAAGAGCAGAATATAGCAGGCCAAGAAACCTAGCGGCTTCATTTGCTTGGCAATCCCCATCCCTTTTCCATCCGTTTTTCCATATGCCGAGGTTTCGCCTCGGCCCTCATTTGCTTGGCAATCCCCATCCCTTTTCCATCCGTTTTTCCGTATGCCGAGGTTTCGCCTCGGCCCTTTAAGCTATGTTTTTTCCTGAATGATAGACCACGTGGTCATTTGCTTGTAGGGACGCGATGTATCGCGTCCGGATAACCGCCACACCTGAAAAATCCCACATGAAACAATATTTAACGGCCATGCAACATTTGTTAACGGCCCCTTTAAACGTTTCCCTTAACTTTGCACCGAATTTATGTGGTTAGAGGTCAGAGACTAGTACTGAGCTATCAGAGACTAGTACTGAGCTATCAGAGGTTAGTGGTGAGCTATCAGAGGTTAATAGTGAGTGGTTAGAGAATACTTCTCCCAATCCATCCCAACCCATCCCAATCCATCCCAACCCATCCCAATCCATCCCAATCCCAAAACTCATAAACTCAAAAACTCATAAACTCAAAAACTAAAAACTCAAAAACTCAAAATCAAATAAATTGTCAACTTGTCAACTCGTCAACTTGTCAACTTTTAAAAAACATTTTACCTACTATAAATTTTTAACTAACCAAAAATGTAACATTATGCATGTGAACTTGAGAAAAACCATCTATCTGATGGGACTTTGCTTGTTTGGGATGCAGGTCACAACACAAGCCGCAGCAGCACCCACCGAAGTCTATTCGACTGACGAAGTGCAGCAATCAAGAACAGTGACAGGCTGGGTAAGTGACTCCGAGGGTCCACTCATCGGAGCTACTGTCAAGGTGAAAGGCACCAATCAAGGCGTTGTTACCGACTATGAAGGTAACTTCAGCATTGATGTCAATCCTGGCGCAACACTCGTGATTTCCTACGTAGGATACGTCACACAAGAAGTGAAGGTGGGCAATCAAAGCCGTCTGAACATCTTGATGGAGAACGAAGGTGGCAACCTCAATGAGGTGGTCGTCATCGGTTATGGTACACAACGCCGTGAGGCCGTTACCGGTTCTGTCGCTAATGTCAATGGTGAGAAACTTAACCAGATTGCTGCCACGAACGCAGCTCAAGCCCTTCAGGGACGTATCGCCGGTGTGTTGATGACACAGACATCGTCAAAACCAGGTGAGGAGATGCAGATTCGTATTCGTGGACAGCGCTCATTGAGTGCCAGCAACGACCCGCTTATCGTGCTCGATGGTATCCCCTTCATGGGACAACTTTCTGATATCAATCCTACTGACATCAAGTCGATGGATATCCTGAAGGATGCCTCCGCTACCGCTATCTATGGTTCTCGTGGTGCCAACGGTGTCATCATCATCACCACAGTGAAAGGTATCCAGGGTTCTCCCGCCAAGGTGAACTACAATGGCTATATCAGTTTCAAGAAGGTATTCAGCAAGTATCCGATGATGGACGGTCCTACATTCTCGAAGTTCCGTCAATATGCTGGCAAGTATCAAAACTCGCTCGACGAGAGTGACAACACAAATACCGACTGGCAGGATCTCTACTATCAGACGGGTGTCAGCCACAACCACGACGTGAGTGTTTCTGGTGGCACTAATGGTGGCAGTTACAGCTTCGGTGCAGGATACTATCACGATGAGTCTGTCGTTCCAACTGAGGGTTACGACCGTATCTCCGTGCGTGGTAATTTCGACCAGAAGGTGGGCGAGTGGTTCCGCTTTGGTTTGAGCACCAACAACAGCTATCGCGTGAACCAGGGTGTCAACAATATGTATAATGTATTGAGCTCGTCTCCACTGTCAAGTCCATACGATGCCGATGGCAACCTGAAACGTTACAACGCCCTTCCTGCCGACGACCAGGTGGTCGTTACCAAGGAGACCGTTGAGCGCGACAAGGATGTCTGGCTGAGTGAGAACAAGGGTGTTGGCTCATACAACACACTATTTGGCGAGGTGAAGTGCCCATGGGTGGAAGGTCTGAGCTATCGTATCAATATCGGTCTCAACTTCCGTTCCTCAAAGTCTGGATCTTTCACAGGTACCGGTGTTAACAACAAGGATGCCAATGCCGTGAACAGCGGTTCTGTTTATGAGAACCAAACCCGTAACTGGGCTGTTGAAAACCTTGTGACCTACGACCGCACATTCGCTGAGAAGCACAACCTCAATATCGTCGGTATGTACTCTGCCGAGCAGACAACTTACGAGCAGTCTGGTGGTTCTGCACAGGATATTCCTGCCGACTACTTCCAGTACTATGCACTCGACAAAGCTACAGGACAGGCCAACCTCGTTGGTTACAATTACTGGCAGAGCGGTCTGATTTCATGGATGGGTCGTGTGATGTATTCTTATGATAATAAGTATATGCTCTCTGCAGCTGTCCGTTCTGATGCTTCTTCACGTCTGGCCAAGGGCCATCAGTGGCATACCTATCCCGCTGTCAGCGCAGGTTGGAACATTGCACGTGAGCAATTTATGGAGAACTACGATTTTATTGACAACCTGAAATTGCGTGTTGGTTATGGTGAGACTTCTAACCAGAGCATCAGCCCATATTCAACACTCGGTGGTCTGGCAATCCGTAATTATAACTTCGGCAACGGAACCAATTATATGGCTGGTTACTATGTCAATGCACTTCCTAACCCCGAACTCGGATGGGAGTACTCCAAGACATGGAACTTCGGTCTCGACTACTCGTTCTTCAAAGGCCGTCTCTCTGGAACTCTCGAATACTATATCCAGAAGACCAACGACATTCTGCTCGATGTCTCTCTGCCTTCTACATCAGGTGTAAGCAGTTTCACCGGCAATATCGGTAAGACTGAGAACAAGGGTTGGGAGTTCACATTGAACGGTATCATCCTCGATGGCAAGAATGGTTGGAACTGGGAGGCTGGCATCAACCTCTATGCCAACAGAAACAAACTGGTTGCACTTGCTTCTGGTGAGGACCGCGACGAGGGTAACCGCTGGTTCGTGGGCTATCCTATCGACGTCATCTACGATTATGAGTACGTAGGCCTGTGGCAGGCTGGCGAAGAGGCTGCAATGAATATTCTCGAACCAGGTGGCAACGTAGGTATGATTAAGGTGAAGTACACGGGTGATTATGATTCCAATGGACTGCCCACCCGCGCTATTGGTCCCGAGGATCGTCAGATTATGAGCATGGAACCCGACCTTATCGGTGGTTTCAACACAACTGTTGGATACAAGAACTTCGACCTTACCGTCATCGGTGCATTCCAGGTAGGTGGTAAACTCATCAGCGCCATCCACTCTTCAAACGGTTACCTGAATATGCTAACCGGTCGTCGTAACAACATCGACGTTGACTATTGGACAGAGGAGAACACTGGTGCCAAATATCCAAAACCAGGTGGTATTCTCAGCGGTGATAACCCCAAGTACGGCTCTACCCTCGGCTATTTCGATGCTGGCTATCTCAAGATTCGTGCCATCACACTCGGATACAACTTCGAGAACCTGAAGGCTGTCAGAGATTTGGGAATCAGCCGTCTGCGTCTCTATGCTACGGTTCAGAATCCATTTGTTCTCTTCTCGCCTTTCAACAACGAGAGCGGACTTGATCCTGAAACCAACTCTTGGGCAAACCAGAATACGGCAGTGGCCTATGGTGAATACTCTGGCAAACATAGAATGCCCATCGTGGGTTATAACACACCTGCTACGCGTAACTTCATCTTCGGTCTCAATGTGACATTCTAATTGACAATGGATAATAGGAAATTGACAATTTAATAAAGATATGAATATGAAAACTAAAAGTATCAAATATATCCTCGCTGCCGGTTTGTTATGCTGTGGGCTTACCACAACTCTTACATCCTGCTCTGACATCCTCGATGAGCAGCCGCGCAGCCAGTTCGACCCGACATTCTTCAACACGAAGGCGGGTATTGAGGGTGGTCTGACATCGCTCTATGCTCATCTGCGCTACTTCTATGGCAATGGTTATTGGTTGAACGCCTGTGAAACAGGTACCGACGAGTACACCTATGCACAGTCAGCCGATGGTAACTTCAAGGATGCCGACCTCTCTGGTGTGGGTTCTATGACTTCTACCAACAGTATTGCCGGTGGTTGCTGGGGAACTGCTTTTGCTAATATCAACACAGCCAGTGGTATCATTGAAAATGGTGCTGAGGCAGGTATGGACAAATCCCTCCTTGCAGAGGCATACTTCTTCCGTGCTTTCGACTACTTCCTCTTGGTGCAGTACTATGGTGGCGTGCCCCTGGATTTGGGTGCTGGCGAACTGAAGTTCAATACCTCTACTGTGCGTACCTCAGTGCGTAACACCGTTCCTGAGGTCTATGCTGCTATTTTCAGCGACCTGGAGAAGGCTGTGGCCGACCTGCCCGAGAATCCTCGTCTAACAGGTACTGTGACCAAGAATGTGGCCCGCCTGTTCCTCTCAAAGGCTTACCTGACATACGCATGGTGGCTGGAGAACCCCAACAATATCCCCACTTATCCTGAGTGCAACCGCAATGCTGGCGAAGCCCAGTCCTATTTCCAGAAGGCTTACGCTACAGCTATGGAGGCTATCAACAATCCTGGCCCATACGCATTGCAGCCTACTTTCTACGATGTAAATGTGGCTACCAACGACCGTAACTCAGAAATCATGCTCTATGCCGACCATGACGAGGATGAGAAGTATGGTAACGGTGGTACAGGTTACGGATGGGGTAGTGGTGGCTCTCCTGAGAACTTCGCTTACTGGATGGAGACCTGGAACTACACCGAGATGATTGCCAAGGATCCTTCTGGCAATAGCATTAACCCCGTTCAGCGTGAGGCCGTTCAAGGTCTTGGACGTCCTTGGACCCGTATGGCTCATGTCGCCGATGCTTTCATCGAGGGCGGCGTTTGGGAAGATGCAGTCAAGGCTATCGACTCTCGTTACGATGCAACTTTCACATTGAGCTATTTCACCAACTGGCATAAGGCTGGCAATAATGCTGAATATGTAATCGGTGCAAACGGAATGAAGGTAGGTCAGGATGAGATTTATTTCTCATGGGTTCCTGAAAGCGAGGATAGTAAAATCAATTACACCGGCGCTGACGGTAAGTTGGGCTTTGGCGAGATGGAAGGACGTGCAGATTTCGTAGTCGCCGTCAACCAC
>JAFZAE010000118.1 GCA_017548385.1 Prevotella sp. | reverse complement strand
TGCTACCATCAAGGGTGTGCAAGATGTGGAAATCCGTCCTAAGGTGTCAGGATTCATTACCCGTGTCAATGTACATGAAGGACAGAACGTTTCCGCTGGACAAACACTTTTTGTCATCGACAACGAAAACTATCAGGCTGCTGTTCGTCAGGCTCAAGCTGCCGTCAACCAGTGCCGTGCCACCATCAACACCGCTGAGGCTCAGATGGCTACAGCCAAATTGCAGTATGATAACAGCCAGCAACTTCATACCAATGGCGTGATTGGTGACTTCGAGTTGCAGTCTGCCAAAAACACCTATACCAGTGCTCAAGCACAGGTAAACCAAGCAAAGGCTGCTTTGGCACAGGCTGAGGCTTCCCTCGCATCTGCCAAGGAGACGCTTAGTTTCTGCTATGTGAAGAGTCCCGCCAGTGGTGTGGTGGGCAATCTGCCATATAAGGTGGGGGCCCTCGTCAGTGCATCCAGTGTGCCCGCCCTCACGACAGTGTCGAACATCAGCACCATGGAGGTCTATTTCTCTATGACAGAGAAAGATATCTTGGAGATGACCAAAAATGCTGGCGGTTTGAACGCTGCAGTGAACAATTATCCGCCTGTGCGCTTGAAATTAGCCGACGGCTCCATTTATGCCCATCAAGGACAGGTTGTGAAGGTAAGTGGCGTCATTGATGCTGCCACTGGTTCTGTCTCGATGATTGCCCGTTTCCCCAACCCAGAGCATCTGCTCAAGAGTGGTGGCTCCGGTTCTATTGTCGTGCAGCGAGATAACAACCGCTCTATCGTTATACCACAGTCATGTGTGATGGAAGTGCAAAACAAGAAATTTGTTTATGTGCTTGGTGCAGACAACAAGGTAAAATACACCGAAATTACAGTCGATCCGCAAAATGATGGCAAGAACTTCATTGTAATCGGTGGCTTGAACGTAGGCGTCAAATATGTCACCAATGGTTTGACCAAGCTTAGTGATGGCATGGCTATCAAACCTATTACCCCCGAGCAGTATAACAAAAAAATCCAGGATGCAAGCAAACTGGGGGGTGACGGAAGCGCCAAAGGCTTCGTCGATGCCATGAAAGGGAAGTAATACCCTCACTTCTTACCACTTAAAAACATAACAGAACATGACATTTACAAATTTCATAAAACGCCCAGTGCTTTCCACGGTGATTTCTATCGTGATTGTCATCTTGGGCTTCATTGGATTGGTAACGCTCCCTATTGAGCAATATCCAGACATTGCACCACCCACTGTTGTGGTTTATACCAGTTATCCTGGTGCTGATGCAGAGACCGTGAAAAACTCTGTCCTCGTTCCTTTGGAGGAGAGCATCAATGGTGTGGAGGGTATGGACTATATCAGTTCGTCGGCTGGAACCGGCTCAGCCAACCTCTCCATCCTATTCCGTCAGGGTATGAATGCCGATATGTGCGCCGTCAACGTGCAAAACCGTGTGCAGCAAGCCCTTGCGTTGTTGCCTGCTGAGGTGACACAGATTGGTGTGACCGTGATGAAACGCCAGACTTCACAGGTGATGATGTACACCCTTACCAGTGAAGATGGCCGATATGATGACGAGTTCCTCAACAACTATAGTAATATCAACGTTATTCCTGCTATCAAACGTATACAGGGTGTGGGCGATGTACAGTCGCCAGGTATGAAGACCTATTCTATGCGTATCTGGCTCGACCCAGAGGTGATGAAGCAGTATTCGCTGATGCCTTCCGACATCACGGCAGTACTGGCAGAGCAGAATATAGAAGCTGCTCCTGGCACCTTTGGTGAACGTTCCGATGTGGCATACGAGTATTCTATCCGCTATACTGGTCGTCTGAAGAATGCCGAGGAATTTGGCAACATTATTATTACTAGCGATGCCAATGGCAATACCGTGAAACTCAAAGACGTGGCAAAAGTTGAACTCGGTGGATTGCAGTATTCTGTGTCGATGAAGAACAACAACCTGCCTTCTGTGATGGGTATGGTGCAACAGATTGCTGGCTCCAATGCCAACGAGATTGCCAAACAGGTGAAAGCAGAGTTGGAGGAGCAGGCTAAGTTGTTCCCTCCGGGAATGACCTATAAGATCAACTACGATGTGACAGAGTTCTTGTATGCATCCATCGAGGAGGTGGTCAAGACGCTTTTGATTACCCTCTTGCTCGTGTTCCTCGTGGTATATGTCTTCTTGCAGGACTTCCGTTCTACGCTCATCCCGATGATTGCCGTGCCGGTGTCATTGATTGGTACCTTCTTCTTCCTGAAAATATTTGGTTTCTCCATCAACCTATTGACGTTATCGGCGTTGCTCTTGGCTATCGCTATTGTGGTCGATGATGCCATCGTGGTGGTAGAGGCGGTGCATGCCAAGCTTGACCAGGGCTATAAGAGTTCGCTCACAGCCGCTATCGACGCTATGAACGAAATCTCAGGAGCCATTATCTCTATCACCCTTGTGATGGCCTCGGTGTTCATTCCTGTGTCGTTCATTGGCGGCACTTCAGGAACGTTCTACCGAGAGTTTGGTATCACCATGGCGGTGTCTATCTTCATTTCGGCACTTAACGCCTTGACGCTGTCGCCGGCTCTTTGTGCCATCTTCCTTAAGCCTCATGATGCTGATGGCAAGCCCGTGAAGATGTCACGTATGGATAGGATGCATGCCGCCTTCAACACCTCGTATGAGAAAATTCTCGGAAAGTACAAGAAACGTATGGAGAAGTTGGTACGTAAGCCCGTCCTCATAGGTGTGCTTGTGATTATTGGTATCGTGGGACTCTTCCTGTCGCTGAAGACCACCAAGACGGGTCTTGTACCCAGCGAGGATACCGGTACGCTGTTCTGTACCATCTCTATGCCGCCTTCTACCTCTGTGGCGCGTACCAAGGAGGTGATCAATCAGGTTGACTCCATTTTGGCAGCCAACCCCGCCATCCAGAGCCGTGAGCAGATTCAGGGTTATAACTTCATCGCAGGTTCAGGTAGCGACCAGGCCACCTTCATCATCAAGCTCAAACCCTTCAGTGAACGACAGAAAGGCTTGTGGTGGAAAATCAAAGGACTTTGGGAAGGCGATGGAATCTATCGATTCTTTGTTAATCCCTTGGATGCCAATTCGGTGATTGGTATGATTTTTAAGCAGACTGCTGCTATCAAAGATGCTCAGGTGTTGGCTTTCTCTCCGCCTATGATTCCTGGATTCTCCGCAAACAGTGGTGTGTCGCTTGTGATGCAGGACCGTACAGGCGGTGAACTTAACAAATTCTTTGAGATAGTACAAAACTATTTGGTCGAGCTGAATAAACGTCCGGAAATCCAGACTGCCCAGACATCGTATAACCCCAAGTACCCGCAGTATATGATTCATGTGGATGTGGCCAAATGTAAGCAGGCTGGCATATCACCCAGAGTAATTCTCTCAACACTCCAGGGATACTATGGTGGATTGTATGCATCCAACTTCAATGCTTATGGTAAGTTATACCGTGTGATGGTGCAGGCTTCGCCCGAGTGTCGTATGACCCCAGAGAGTTTCAACAGTGTGTATGTGCGCACTACGTCAGGAATGGCACCGGTCAATGAGTTCTGTTCGTTGGAACGAGTCTATGGCCCTACCAATATTAGCCGTTTTAACCTCTTCACCGCCATTAACGTGACCGCTACCGTAGCCGACGGCTTCTCCACGGGTGAGGCCATCAAGGCTGTGGAGGAGGTGGCTGCACAACATCTGCCCGAGGGTTATTCCTACGACTACTCTGGGTTGACTCGTCAGGAGGCTAAGTCGAGCAATACGACGGGACTAATCTTCCTGCTGTGTATCCTCTTTATCTACCTGATTTTGTCGGCACAATATGAGAGTTACCTCCTTCCGCTGGCGGTTATCCTCTCTGTGCCTTTCGGATTGGCTGGCGCATTCCTCTTCACCAATCTCTTTGGGCACTCCAACGATATATACATGCAGATTTCGCTGATTATGTTGATTGGTCTGCTTGCCAAGAATGCTATTTTGATTGTGCAGTTTGCTCTCGAGAGAAGGGAGACGGGTATGGCCATCTCGTGGTCGGCTGTGCTGGGTGCAGCAGCACGTCTGCGACCCATCCTTATGACTTCGCTCGCCATGGTTATTGGTCTGCTTCCTATGATGTTCGCATCCGGTGTGGGAAAGAATGGTAACCAGACACTGGGCGCCGCCGCTGTCGGTGGTATGCTTATCGGTACACTCTTGCAGATTTTCGTGGTGCCAACCCTCTTCGTTATCTTCCAGTCATTACAGGAGAAGTTCAAACCGATGAAGTTTGAGGACGAACTGAACGAGGAGGTGGAAACCGAACTCAAGCAGTATGTTCATCATCCTACAACCTACAAAGTGGAGGAATAAGATTATGAGAAAAGTCAAAATTATCATAATGGGGCTGGCTGCCGTGATTTTCAGCGGCTGCGGTCTCTACCAGAAATATGAGCGCCCTGATGTTAACACCAAGGGGCTTATCCGCGACAACGTGTCGCTCACTGATACCCTTGTGGCACAGGCAGATGACAATAATTTCGGTAATTTGCCTTGGCGTCAGGTCTTTACCGACCCACAGTTGCAAACCCTGATCCAGTATGCCCTCGATCATAACGTCGATATGCTCAATGCTGCCCTCAACATCCAGATGGCAGAACAGCAGCTCAAGTCGGCACGTTTGGCATACCTGCCACAGTTCACCTTCTCGGCAACGGGTACTATCGCCTCTTGGGATGGAAAACTCTCAGCTAAGTCCTACCAGTTCCCCATTGCGGCCAGTTGGAATGTCGATCTTTTCGGCAATCTTCTGTCGCAGAAACGTTCGGCTCAGGTGGCACTGCTCGCTACAAAAGACTATCAGGTGGCTGTGCAGACCAATATCATCGCCGCTGTGGCCAATATGTACTACACCCTGCTGATGCTCGACCGCCAACTGGAGATTCTTGGCGATATGTCGCAACTGACCAAGGACACCTGGGATATGATGCAGCTACAAATGGACTTAGGTAGAGCCCGTTCCACCAGCGTGCAGAGTGCCGAGGCCAACTACTATTCCGTGCAGGCACAGACCGTAGATATGAAACGTCAGATTCGTGAAGTGGAAAACTCGCTGTCGCTGCTCCTTGGACAGCCGGCGCAGACCATCAAGCGTGGCAAACTGGAGAACCAGAACTTGCCCGACAAGTTCAGTACCGGCATAGGGATTCAACTGCTGGCTAACCGTGCCGACGTGCATGCCGCAGAGATGCAATTGGCACAATGCTTCTATGGCATCGAGAATGCCAAGAGCCGCTTTTATCCAAGTCTGACCATCTCGCCCACGGGAACTTTCACCAATAGCCCTGGTGGTATGGCCGTGAACCCCGGCAAATGGCTCCTCTCAGCAGTGGGTAGTCTTGTGCAGCCCATCTTTATGAAAGGACAGCTCACAGCTGGACTTCGTGTGGCAGAAGCACAGTATCAACAGGCTTACAACAACTGGCAGAATGCTGTTCTCAAAGCAGGAAGTGAGGTAAGCGATGCTCTCGTACTCTACAATTCCTCTGACGAGAAGGCAAAGTTGGAGGCCAAACAGGTGGAGACGTTAGAGAAGAATGTTGAGCACACTAAAATGCTCTTTAAGAGTTCCGGAAGTAGTTATCTTGAAGTAATCGGTGCCCAGCAGTCATTGCTCAATGCTCAACTTTCACGCACAACTGACGAGTTCCATAAGATGCAGGCCGTCGTGAGCCTCTACAATGCTCTTGGTGGCGGAGGAAAATGACCGATTATACATTGATAATTTTTTTCAACTTTCAGAAGTGATGATAAGGAGTTATAATTGGTACTCCTTTTAACTCCCGAAATAAAACATAAAAATCGAAATATGGCAAGTGATATCAGTCCAAGAGCCGAAATCGACCCCAGGGCGCAAATCGGCGACAATTGTAAGATATTCCCGTTCGCATACATCGAGGGTGATGTGGTCATCGGCGACAACTGCATCATCTTCCCTTTTACTAGTATCCTCAATGGTTCGCGTATCGGGAAGGACAACAAAATACATCAGGGTGCGGTCATCGCTGCATTGCCGCAGGACTTTGAATTCCGTGGCGAGAAAAGTGAGTGCATCATAGGCAACAATAACATTATCCGCGAGAATGTGGTCATCAACCGAGCTACACACCATGAAGGAAAGACTGTCATCGGAGATAACAATTTCCTCATGGAGGGTGCCCATGTTTCACATGATACAGTCGTAGGTAACCACTGCGTTTTCGGATATGGTACGAAAATCGCAGGCAATTGTGTCATCGGCGATGGTGTTATTTTTTCGTCGAGTGTTATTGAGAATGCAGGCACAAGGGTAGGGGATGGCTCGATGATTCAGGCAGGCACCACTTTCTCGAAAGATGTGCCACCTTATATCATAGCACATGGCAATCCTGTGATTTATGGTGGTGTTAACACCACTATGCTCTCCATCAAGGGTGTTAGCGATAAGGTTCAGAAACATATCGCCAATGCTTACCGGCTTGTGTTCCATGGTCAGACCAGTGTGTTTGATGCGGTCAACCAAATCAAAGAGCAGGTGCCCGACAGCCCCGAAATCCAAAACCTTATTGAATTCATCGAAAACACCGAGCGAGGAATTATTTCGAAGATGTAATGGGTAAATAATGGATTTTTTCAATACTGAGACGCAGAGACACGGAGAAAAAACTTCGTGTCTCTGCGTTTGTATACAATGTTATTATGATTTTAAGGTTCTTTGTTACCAATCTTCTCTTTTTGTCATTTTTTTAAGTGGATTTCTTACACTTTTCAATCTTTTTGCGTAATTTTGCAGCGAAATTTCGGAACCATCCAAAATAACGCATAAATATGAAGAAAAAACTCACAAAGGTGCTCGTGCTTGGTAGCGGAGCGCTGAAAATTGGTCAAGCAGGAGAATTTGACTATTCTGGGTCGCAGGCGCTTAAAGCTTTGCGCGAAGAAGGTATCTCGAGTGTGTTGGTCAACCCCAACATTGCAACCATTCAGACATCAGAGGGTATCGCCGATAAGGTATATTTCCAACCCGTCACACCATGGTTTGTCACAGAGATTATCAAAAAGGAACGACCCGACGGCATTCTGCTCGCTTTTGGTGGTCAGACAGCCCTCAACTGCGGAACCGAACTCTATCAGAAGGGCATCTTGAGTGAGTATGGTGTGGAAGTTCTCGGCACCTCTGTCGAGGCTATCATGAACACAGAAGACCGTGATCTCTTCGTGAAAAAACTCACCGAGGTAGATTTGAAAGTGCCCGTCAGCCATGCCGTTGAGAATATGGACGAAGCATTGAAGGCTGCACGTTCTATCGGTTTCCCCATTATGATTCGTTCTGCTTATGCCCTTGGTGGACTAGGTTCTGGAATCTGTCCCGATGAGCAGAAATTCATCGAGATTGCTGAAAGCGCCTTTACTTTTGCTCCGCAAATCCTTGTGGAGGAGAGCCTCAAAGGTTGGAAGGAAATTGAATTTGAGGTCATTCGCGATGCCAACGACCGTTGCTTCACTGTGGCTTCAATGGAGAATTTCGACCCACTCGGCATCCATACAGGTGAGAGTATCGTCGTGGCACCAACCTGCTCTCTTACCGATGAGCAAGTGAAGATGTTGCAGGATCTTTCCATTAAGTGTGTAAAGCACCTCAATATTGTTGGCGAGTGTAATATCCAGTTTGCTTTCAATGCTGAAACCAACGACTATCGCATTATCGAAATCAATGCACGACTCTCTCGTTCTTCGGCACTTGCGAGCAAGGCCACAGGATATCCTTTGGCTTTCGTTGCCGCAAAGATAGCATTAGGCTATACCCTCGACCAAATCGGTGAGATGGGTACTCCTAACTCTGCTTACGTTGCACCAAAACTTGACTATATGATTTGTAAGATTCCACGCTGGGATCTTACTAAGTTTGCCGGTGTTTCACGCGAGATTGGCAGTTCGATGAAATCCGTCGGCGAGATCATGTCTATCGGACGTAGTTTCGAGGAGATGATACAGAAGGGACTCCGTATGATAGGACAGGGAATGCACGGCTTTGTGGGCAATGACCATACAAAGTTCACTAATCTTGATGATGCCCTTGAGAATCCCACCGACCTGCGTATCTTTGCCATTGCCCAGGCTTTGGAGGATGGCTATACAGTGGAACGCATCGAACAACTTACCAAGATTGACAAGTGGTTTATTTCACGTTTGAAGCATATCGTCGACCTGAAGCACCAGTTGATGGAATACAATAAACTGGAGGATGTTCCTGATGATTTCATGCTCGAGGTGAAGGCTGCTGGCTTCTCCGATTTTCAAATTGCACGCTTTGTACTGAAACCTACAGCCACCAATATGTATCAGGAGAATCTTAGTGTGAGGGAGTATCGTAAGTCAAAAGGCATCTTGCCTTCTGTTAAGCGCATTAACACTGTGGCCAGCGAACATCCCGAACTCACCAACTATCTTTACTTCACCTATCATTATGATAATGC
>JAFZAE010000117.1 GCA_017548385.1 Prevotella sp. | reverse complement strand
CAAGGTCAACAAACTCCTCCCAACACCTTATGCATAGAGCCTGTCCTGACGTGATGCATACAAGTTGAAGCTACACTACATCAACGCTGCCCATGCAGGTGGGTTGTTCTGGCCAGCCCGTCAAGGGAAAGGCAACCCATATTTGCTCAATCCGACACAAAAGACCGTAACCATTTCAGGGAAATCGGCGCGAAAGGGTTAACCCTTTCAGTTATAAGAGCAATATCCTGACAACCAAATCAGTCCAACTGACAATCCGTCAAAAAGACTGTTATTCGTTGGGAAAAGTGCAATAAACATAGTTTTTCGTTGAAAAAAATGTAAATAAACGATTTTTTCCTTTGAAAAAATGTAATAAAAGCAAATTATTCGTTGGAAAAAATGTAAATTTGCACTTTGAAAACCATAATAGATAACTCATGCTGAAAAGGAAAATAGAAGAAGCTCTGCTTCAATGGAAGAAAACATCCGGTCACAATCCGCTTGTCATCAAGGGCATTCGCCAGTGTGGAAAAACATTCATCGTCGAAAAATTTGCCAAGGAGCATTACAAGCATGTCGTATATATCAACTTTGCCCTTGAAGCAGACAAAACCACGGCTTTTGTGGGTAATAAAGATGTTAACACCATCATCCTGAACCTTTCCACCTTGATGCCTAAGGATAGTTTCGTACCAGGGGAAACCTGCATCATCATGGACGAAATCCAGGACTGTCCTGAAGCACGCACCTCCTTGAAGTCCTTCAAGCTGGATGGTCGCTTTGACATTATCGCCACGGGATCGCTCCTTGGTGTGAAAGGCTATGGTGACAAGAAGAAAAAGATGAAAAACAGGAAACTGGGGAAAAGCTCCATTCCGGTTGGTTATGAGACCATCATAACCATGTACCCATTGGACTTTGAGGAGTTTCTATGGGCCAACGGAATCCGTCCTGAGGCCATAAATGCCGTAAGGAGGTGCTTTCAAGAGGAAAAGCCTGTTCCTGAAGGTGTGCATCATGCGTTCAAGCAACTCTTTTACCGTTATGTGGTGGTTGGAGGTCTCCCCGCCGCCGTCAATATATTCTTGAAAACCAACCATATGGGGAAAGTGTCAGAGGTGTATAGGGGTATTGTTGACGAATACAAGGACGACATGGTCAAATATGCCGACGATGTGGACAAACCCCACATTCGTGAATGTTTCGAATCCATTCCCGCCCAGTTGGCTAAAGAGAACAAAAAGTTCCAATACTCTGTCGTCAAAAAAGGTGGTCGGGCTTCCCAATATGCAGGCAGTCTCCAGTGGTTGGAGGATGCCGGCATCATTCACCGATGCTACAACACCAACCAACCAGAGCTTCCATTGGATGGCAATGCTGATGAAGGCGTATTCAAGGTATATCCCACGGACATTGGGCTGTTGATGGCTATGCTTGACCCTGGCACACGGGCAGATGTCCTTCAAGGGAATCTATACGGATACAAGGGGGCTATCTTTGAAGGTGTCATGGCCGACTTCCTTCATAAGAAGGGGCAGAATCTTTATTACTTTCACAAAGACAGTGGTTTGGAACTTGGTTTCCTCATCCGTCAGAATGGGGAATGTGTTCCTTGTGAGGTGAAATCCACCACCAATAAGGCAAAAAGCTTGCGCACTGTGCTCAAGCACCAAGACAAATACCACATCACCCACGCGTTAAAGTTTGGCGATTATAACGTGGGACGTGATGGAGCCTTGCTCACCTTACCTTCCTATATGGGTTTCCTTTTGGAATTCGAAGGTGTGGAGGATGTGGAATTGCCCAAGCTTGATATTGAAGGGGTGAACCGTATGGCGGAAGAAATGATTAAGCAATAAGATGAAAAAAACGCTTTTCATCTCGTTGGCTGGCATCATCGTCCTGATACCAATCGGACTCTATTCCAGACATATCAGCTGGCTCCCGGATGAAGTGGGTGATGCTCTCTGGGCCATGATGGTCTTTTGTTTTTGGCGTATCATATTGGTCAAGAAAGGTCTGCCTTTTGTTGCACTTATCAGCCTGATTCATTCTTATCTCGTGGAATTCTCCCAGTTGATTCGTTGGTCTTGGCTGTTGTCGTTCCGGAGCACATTCATCGGCCACATGATGCTTGGCCAGGGTTTTCTATGGACAGATCTTCTGGCCATGTTGATTGGCATTGTTCTCATTTATTGGGTGTTCCATGTCATTGAACAAAGATTGAGATAAAAAACTGTCAGGTCAGGCAGTGCACAATGTTCTGTAAGATTTATGTATTTTTGGATTTTTTTCTGAAAGAATTCGGTATTTTTGGATTTCTTGCCGAAATAAATTTGCGTAAAATTGGCAAGAGTAAAAAAATAGGGACATTGCCTTGGCCTTTCAATTGTTGGCTTTTCCGAAAAGAAAGGTTGACAACGATGAACGCTAAAACGGGTAAGATGGTATTATAATAATACTTAAATGGGAACAAGAGGAGAAAGATAAAGTGGACTGCCCACGATGTCTATTTCGATGCTCTGCCAGCGCATACATACACACAGTGAAACAGCCCACAATAAGGGCTGTCGCTGTGCTCTTTTCCTGGGGTTTAATGGGAATGATGTCAACTACAAAAAGAGAGAAAATGTTCAAAAAAGTTTCGCAGTGGTAAAGTTGCTTGTCTGAACACGATTTTACACCCCATAAAGGGCTTTCGTTGTGCAACGGTTGTGCAAGTGAGGGTATCAAAAAAACTAAGTATCTGAAAATCAAATACTTAGTTTTCTGAGGAGTAGGGACGATCGGACTCGAACCGATGACCTCTTCAATGTGACTGAAGCGCTCTAAACCAGCTGAGCTACGCCCCTGTTGAAAAGCGTTTGCAAAAGTAATACATTTTTTTGATTCAGCAAAGATTTTGGCGATTTTTTTCAAAAAAAGCAAATCCTATTGGCTATTTGAAAAAATCGAAGAAGAAAAATGCCGCGGCATATTTCTTGTCTACATCCTTGGCATATCCAATTGTCATGTAACTACGGTCAACTACTCTTCCGTCAGCCTTGACGTATCCGAGCGTCATATAGCTACGGTCGACAACTCTTCCGTCATCCTTTACATATCCGAGGGTCATATAGCTGCGGTCGACTACTGTCCCATCACTTTTGATATGTCCGATGGTCATGTAACTGCGGTCGGTAATGGTTCCATCGCTCTTAATGTGCCCAATGGTCATATAACTGCGGTCGGTAATGGTTCCGTCACTTTTAATATGTCCTAATGTCATGTTGCTGCGGTCGGTGAATGTTTGGGCCTGACAGGTAATCGCCAGTATCAGTGCTAAAATTGTGAATAGTTTTCTCATGTGTTAGAAGTTAGAGGTGAGGGGTTAGATGTGAAAGATTTCTCTTGCATATCACAGTTGTTGTCGATACAAATAATTAGTCAACTCGTTTACTCGTCAACTATTTTATTAGGATCTAAATGTCGTTTGCGCTGGATGGATTGTTTGCGCATGGCATTTACCTCAAAAGGCAGATCGTCGACGTCCTCGGCTTTGATAATAACTTTCATACCCACAAAAGTGTATTTATCATGTAGGTCGATGATGTCGGCATCGAGCAGACGGATACAGCCTTCGCTGGCACGGCCCGGCACACTCTCTTCATTGTTGGTGCTACCATGGATGCCAATGCCTTTATGTCCATGGGTGTCGAGGCGATGGAAGTAGGCTCCATATGATAGGATGCTTCCACGTCCGTCGCCGAAGTCATGCTCCCACGTTGAGGCATCCTTAATCTCGGTGATGATGAATGGATCGTCCATGGTGCAGTGTGGAGTGCGCATGTCGCCTTCTGCTTCTTTTTGTCCCTTATTAAGGGCAAAGCAGCAGTCGTAGCGTGCGAGCATGACGGTGTCTGTGCCTTGTGCTTCGTAGACATAGAGGTAATAGTCTTTCTTCGACATGACAATGAAGCAGTTTTCCCGGTTCTTCATTAACTCAGGGTGACTGATGCGTTCGTCCCTGTCGATGCGGATGGCTTTAATTCCATGGTCATCTACCACTTTTTCCTGGATATCATCGCCGGAATAGACAAAACCGTCGGGTGATGGCTTCCCCGGTTTATCTCCTTCTGTGGAGCCTTTGGCACCACAATTACTAAGTCCAAATAACAAGCAAGACGCAAACACTGTCATTAGCAGACTCTTTATACTGATTCTCATTTCCTATCATCATATTTGATTCAATCGACAAAAATAGGAAAAAAACTCCACTGTCACAAATATTTCACGTTTTTTCATGCTGTATCATATCATAAACTCATTTTTCGGGAGTTAAAATAAGGAGATATAAATGGGAGTTATACAAAGGATTTAAGATGAGCCAAATGCTCTGTCATATTACTAATAAAAAATAACACAAAAACACAGAGACACAGATTTTTTCTCTGTGCCTCTGTGTCCAACTGAATTTGCTCAAAGGGAAACCCTTCTGTGTCTCTGTGTTGAAAATACTATAGTATGGTCTTCACGGCCTCGAGCATGCCTTTCTCCTGAATCAGGTCAAGGTCTTTCTTCAGCAGTTCGGCAAGTCCGGCGATGTTGTGCAAGTCCTCGCCCCAAATGTTGGTGGCAGAGAGTACACCGTCGGTCACTTTCTGCGTGTCGCCGGTGGCCCAAAGCTCTTTCAACAAGTCCATGATTTCCTGAGCGTCGTTGGGAACAATCTCGGCACCGTCCTCGCGCACACCACCCTTGTAGTAGGTGATGATAGCAGCAAGACCCATTACCAAACCCTGTGGTAGTTCGCCCTTGCGCTCCAGATAGATTTTCACACCGGGAAGATCGCGGGCACAGAACTTCGGGAAAGAGTTTAGCATGATGCTTGTTACCTGATGGTCAACGAATGGGTTGTTGAAACGCTCCAGCACATCGGCAGCAAACTGGCGTAGTTCATCCATCGGGAGGTTGAGGGTTTCCATCAATTCCTCAAACTGTACCTTGTGGATATATTTGCCAATCACCTCGTGGTTGCAGGCATCGCGCACGATGTTCACACCACTCAGGTATGCAACGGGGGAGAGCACGGTGTGTGGGCCATTGAGCAGAGTCACCTTACGCTCGTGATAAGGCTTCTCACTTTCGGCGATGAGCACATGCAGGCCTGCTTTCTCGGCAGGGAATTCTTCACGTAGTTCCTCACAGGTCATATTTTCAGCCTTTTCAATTACCCAGAGGTGGAAAATCTCGCCCTGAACCACCAGATTGTCCTTGTAGCTGATTTTCTGTTGTATCTCGGCTATCTCCTTGCGGGGGAAGCCTGGTACGATGCGGTCTACCAGTGTAGCGCAGACATAGCAGTATTTGGTGAACCACTCTTTGAAGCCCTCGTAGTTGGCGCCGAAGTCGTCTTTCCAGAGTTCAATATACTTATAGATGCACTCCTTCAGGTGATGGCCGTTGAGGAAAATCAATTCACAAGGCATGATAATCAGACCCTTCGTGGGGTCGCCTTCGAAAGTCTGGTAACGGCGATAAAGCAGTTGCACCAATTTGCCGGGATAGCTGCTGGCGGGGGCGTCGCTCAGTTTGCAACTGTCATCGAAAGCAATACCGGCCTCGGTTGTGTTGGAAATCACAAAGCGAATCTCGGGCTGGTCGGCCAATGCCAGATAAGCCCAGTTCTGGGTATAGGGATTGATGGCACGTGAGATGACGTCGATACGCTCGAGACTGTTTACCGTCTCGCCATTCTCACGACCTTGCAGATTGACGTGATACAGGCAGTCCTGACCATTGAGCCAGTCCACCATACCGCGCTCGATAGGCTGTACCACCACCACGCTACCGTTGAAATCGGTGCGCTGGTTCATGTTCCAGAGAATCCAATCTACAAAAGCACGAAGGAAGTTTCCCTCACCAAACTGAATGACTTTCTCGGGCATCACGCTCTTGGGAGCGGTGCGCTTGTTTAATTCTTGCAATCTTTTCATTTGTTTTATAGATTAATATGTTTGTTTTTCGTACTGCAAAGGTAAACAATTCTCCTCAAACACCAATAACTTTTCAGCGTTATTTATACGTAAAGGTTTGCGAAATCATTCATCGGGCTTTTCCCATATCTTTAATTATTTCATACCCAATAAATTTTCAATCTTCCATCTTAGTTTCGCTGTTTTTTGTCACGACTCGGCATAGTTCAAACATGTCTGACCTTCGGTCGAACTCTTCCTTTCAAGGCATAGCCCGAACAAGTTCGGCTCTGCTCTTGTTTCGTTCGTCGTTTGACTCTGCTCTCGCTGCTCCCAAAATTCTATTTTCAGTCATCAGTCATCCCCATCTGCTTCTTCCACTTGATGTATCCCGCTATGGCAATGACGACATAGAGAGCATATAGGGAGGCCTTGAAGGGGATGTCCTTGTAGAAATAGAGGATGGAAGTTACCACATCCACCACAATCCAGATAAGCCATTGCTCTAAGTATTTCCGTGCCAGTGCCCAGATGCCTACAAATGAGAGGGCTGTGGTAAACGAGTCGGCAACTGGCACACGAGAGTCGGTGAAGGTGACCAAAAACCAGTAGAGTGTACCCCATGCCACCAACGTGATGACAGTCCAGAGCAATGCCAATCGTATAGGAAAATGGGTGATGGCGGCATAACGCTTCTCTTCCTTTTCCTCTTTCTTGCTCTTATCAGCCTTTCTCACCCAGTTGATGTAGCCATAGACCGTCATCGCCAGATAGTAGAACTCCATACCACAGTCGGCATATAGACCCTTTTGGTAATAGAGTACGATACCTAAACTCTGCATGAGAAATCCCACGGCCCAAAGCCATATACTTGCACGGTACTCGAGCAGGATATATGCCAGCCCGAGTACCGTGGTGAGAATGTCCAGCCAATGTTCGGCGAGAAATGATTCCATGTTTTAGAAACGTAAAGTGACACTTGACATGACGGTGGTGCCGCTCATGGGGATAAAGCCGATCTGATAATAGCGGTTGTCATTGGTGTGGCCATAACTCTCGGCGATGGCAGAATACACCCAACCTGCGGCAGCATAGTGACGGTTGAAGATGTTATTAACACTCAAACCAAGGACCACCTCTTT
Source organism: Prevotella sp. (assembly GCA_017548385.1). GTDB lineage: Bacteria > Bacteroidota > Bacteroidia > Bacteroidales > Bacteroidaceae > Prevotella. The sequence continues at coordinate 13,730 of JAFZAE010000117.1, read as the reverse complement.
CAGAGGACTAACTTTCTTCACCTTTGATGTGTAGTTCATTTGTAGGCTCGATGTGCTGTATGAGGGCAGCGAACGTTCCTTGTTCTCGGTGTTGTCAAGATATTGTCGGCTTACATAATTGGTATGCCATACAGCTTGCCAACCTTTATGATGAACAGTGACAAAGCCGTTGAGAATGGCAGAGGGCGAATAGGCTAGGGTGGAGTTGTCGTAATGGAACTCCCGCAGTTCGTCACCATTGCCGTCACAGTGGTATTTGGCAGCGTCGGTGTTTCCAGCCCAGTCGTCCCAGTCCTCCACATATTCCGTAAAGTCTTTGATTTTGTTCTGGCTGATGGCGGCATTTCCCTCTACGGTCAGCCAGGGCGTTAGGTTTGCACCGAGGGCGATTTCCACGCCCATGCGGTAGGAGTCTTTGATATTGGTGGTCAGCGACTCACCGATGTCGCTCTTGGCACCCGTCTGTACAAACTGGTCGGTATAGTCCATATAGTAGAAGTTGGCATCAAAATGCCAGTCTTTCCCCTCATATTGATAACCGACCTCATAGTCCAGCACTTTCTCCTCTTTCGGGGCGGGATAGTTGCCGTTGTCGGTGAAGTTGTTGCGCTCAGGCTCACGATGGCTCATGGCGGCGGAGGCATACAGGCGATGGTTGCCGATACGGTAGCTGAAACCGGCTTTCGGATTCAGAAAATTGTAGGTCTCATCGATGTCGAGGTAGTGCTTGCCGTAGGTGCCATCGCCATTGTCGATGAATTTGTCATTGTAACCATCTGTCTTGTATCCCACACGCCGGTACTGAATATCGCCGAAGACAATCAGGTCGGGTGTGATTTTATACGCTGCCTTGAAATAGCCGCTGTAGTCATCCTTTTTCGCGTCGGAGTCGTAATATTGGTATTTGCCGTTTGACAGCAGTTGCCGGCTCAATTCAGGGTGAGCGACGTAAGTGAGGTAGCCAAAATGGTTGCCATCGAACCGTTGCAGGGAAGCACCGCCCATAAGATCCCAATGCGTGTTCTTGTAGTTGGCATTCCATACCAGTCCGTAGGTGTCTTGCTCCAGTCCTTTCTTGCGGATGAAGTCGGTTTTTTTCACTGTTTTCCCTTCGGAAGTCGTGAAATTGGGCAGACCGAATTTCTTCAGTTTGTTGTTGTATCTGAACTCATTGTAGTAGCCGTAGCCATGCGTGTAATGCAGCGAGACTGTCGTATTCAGATGGTGGTTGACTTCACAGGTGAAGGCGAGAATATTGTGGCTCTGCCAGAAATTGTCGGTAGCCTGCCGCCATAGTCTACCGTCATTCATCATATATCGTTCCGTGAGGTAGTTACCTTTTGCATCCTGGGCGAAAGCGCCGTTGGCGTCATACGCCATCGTTTCATAGAGGGTGTTGTATTTACCTAATCCTGCATTGTACAGGTCTTTGTAGGTCTTAATGCCAGTATGCTCGCCGTAGGTGCCATCCATGAGTGAGAGATCGTTGTCGCCGGCAGTCACACCGTTCCATGCTTGCCCAGTCTTTTCAAAGTTACCGAAGTTTTTGTATCTCACGATGAATTTGTCGGTCAGATAGCGGAGACTAGCGAAGTAGCTGCCAGAGCGTCCTGCAGTGCCATGGATATAACCGTCGGTGTTGGTCTCATGATAGGCGATGTCGGCCACTACGTGGTTCCATAGCAGACCTGTGGTGAAGTTTCCTCCTACATTGTAGGTGTTGTACGACCCATAGCTGGCATTCACTTCTGCAGAGGGGGTGACCGAAGCTGTCTTCGAAGACAGGGAGATGGTGCCGCCAAAGGCTCCGTCGCCATTGGTCGATGAACCTACGCCACGCTGCACTTGCACACTGCCGAGCAAAGAGCCATAACTGTTCATGTTGGCCCAGAACACACATTGGTCCTCGGGGGAATTCAAAGGGACACCATCGATAGTGACATTGATACGGGAGTCGCCGGCACCGCGGATGCGCATGTATGTGGTGCCTGTGCCGAGGCCGTTCTCGCTCCATGCCAGAACACCAGGTGTTTGTGAGAACAGAAAAGGAAGTTCCCTGCCTGTCTTTGAGAATTCCTGCAACTCATCTTTTTTGATTTGCGATACTGCATAAGGTGCGTCTTGCTGGGCACGTACGCCTTTCACGACGACCTCATGAAGTTCTTCCAACCGGAGTGAGTCTACGTTCTGAGCCTGTGCTGTAGTCAAAAACATCAAACAGGCGGTTGTTAAAAATAATCGGTTTATCATACCTTATTATACTTTATGTTTTCAGTGGGTTTTCCCACCATGATACAATAAGGGGGTAGAGAGAAAAGATTCCTACGCCGGCATTACCCGGTTCAGGTATGAGGGTATCATCTCAGCCCGAAATTTCGAGCACCCCTTAATTTACACTCTGTAAATCGCCTGCAAAGGTAGTGCAAATTAAGCGGAATACAAAATAAAAGCTATTATATTTTTATTGCCAAGATGCTACCTAACTTATCCAAAATTTTAAAATCAGTTTAATCAGAATCATCCGTAGTATTTTAAATCAGCATCATTTGTAGTTCACTCTATTCAAATCTACAAATTGGTTTTCATGGAGGATTGTATCATTGGGTGATTAAGTGAAGGTGGGCCGTTGTACGTAGCGACCCACCTTCAGTCATATATTTAGTTTATAGTTTTATCTCTATCGATTTCAAATCTTTGTCTTTGCTGGAATTACCTACCATGATGGTGTATTTGCCTGGCTTCACGCGCATGGTATTGGTCGTCGCATCCCACATCTCAAAACGCTCACGGGGAAGGTCGATAGTCACAGATTGGCTCTTCTTGGGCTGGAGGGTGACACGTTTGAAAGCGCGTAGCGACTTGAGCGGACCATTGGGGTCGCTATTGTCTTTGATATAGACTTGCACGGTCTCTGTGCCTTCCACTTTTCCCGTGTTTTTTACGTTCACGGTGACTTCACCGTTCTTATAGACGGGTGCGGAAATGTCAAAAGTGGTATAACTCATGCCATAGCCGAAGGGGAACAAAGCATCGCCTCGGAAATAACGATAGGTGCGTCCCTCCATGCGATAGTCGAGGAAATCAGGTAGGTCGTCTACGCTTCGGTAGAAGGTAATGGGCAGTTTGCCGCTGGGGTTGTAGGCACCAAACAGGACATCCGCAACGGCACGTCCACCGTTTTCACCGGGATACCATGCCTGCAGAATGGCATCGGCGTTCACTGTCTCTGGCTCAAGAGCGATGGCACTGCCGGAGCAGTTGACATACACCACTTTCTTTCCAGCTCGGTGAAGAGCGGCGATGACATTGCGCTGTGCCTTTGGAAGTTGGATGTCCGTACGGTCGCCACCCTTGAATCCCTCGATGTTAACCCGCATCTCTTCACCTTCCAAACGTGGTGAAATACCACCCACGAACACGACGATATCGTAGCCCTTGGCTTTGTTCACCACTTCATCCATGGTGGGTGTACCTTTATGAAGGATATCGAACTGCATCACCCCCATGTCGCTAACCTGTGCATAGTCTATCTTGATGTGATATTCTTTGCCGGCTTTCGCCTGAAGGGTGTATTCGCCAACTTGGATGCGGTCGCGGCCACGCCATATGTTCACCACTGTGTCGCCATCAAGTATCAGACGAGCCATGTCGTCGAAATGCAGACTCAGCAGCACCTCCTCATCCTTTGTGGGACGGTATATTCCCTCATAGGTGGCAGAGAAACGTTCCAATGGAACATTGGGGGCGAAGACGGTGGCGCCGCCAGTGCTCAGGTTGATGGGCTCAGTGAGAATATCGGTGGCACAAGGCGTCCCTTCATGCTTGGTGTTGGCATAATAGGTGGCAGCCATGCCTTTTCTCCCTTGTGGTGTGCTCATTTCGGAGAAACGACTTTCATTCACCTCGTTAAATGCCAGATCACAGGCTTGGTAATATGGGGCGGTGGGGACTTTCTCTCGGATGCCCTGCAGGATGGTGATAGTATGTGTAGGGTAGCCTGAGTAGTTTGCCCATTGCATCACCGAGTCGTTGGCGTTGGGACCCATTACCATGATTTTGCTTTTAGGGTTCAAGGGGAGTATGTTGTTGCGGTTTTGAAGCAGCACTATCGTCTCGTGTGCCATGTCGAGGGCAAGTTGTTTGTGGGCTTGACAAGCCACAACACTCTCGGGGATGCTTTGCCAGTCAACCATCTCTTCTGAGTCAAAATCACCCAGTTCGAAACGAGCTTTCAAAAGACGTTTCAGACTCACGTCGATTTCTTCCTCCGAAATCTCGCCGTTGGTAACGGCCTCGGTTAGTGAACTGTAGTCGGAGCCACATTCCACGTCGGTTCCAGCGCGGACAGCCTGCGCAGATGCTTCATGCCTGCTGGAGGAAAAACCATGATAACCGGGTTTCCAGAAATCGCTGATGGCCCAGCAGTCACTGGTCACCAGACCGCTGAATCCCCACTCATTGCGGAGAATTTGTTGTAGCAGACGATTATTGCCACAGCATGGTTCTCCTTCAAAACGTTGGTAGGCACACATCACCTCTGCCACCTTGCCTTCTTGCACCAAAGCCTTGAAAGCGGGTAGGTAAGTCTCCCATAGGTCGCGGGCGGGCAGGTCTTCGACGTTGAAGACATGACGGTTCCATTCTGGTCCGCTGTGTACAGCGAAATGCTTGGCACAGGCAAGTAACTTACGATAGCGATGGTCGTCAGGACCTTGCAGACCTCTCACCACAGCCAGTCCCATCTGCGAGGTGAGATAGGGGTCTTCACCATAGGTCTCTTGTCCACGTCCCCAACGAGGGTCGCGGAAGATATTGATGTTGGGTGTCCAAAACGACAAACTTTGGTATTGTCGGATATTGCCGCTCCGGCGGGCTACATTGGCCTTGGCACGGGCTTCGTCACTCACAGCTGTAAACACCCTGAAGAGCAGGTCGTCGTCAAAGGATGCCGCCATGCCGATGGTTGAGGGATATACGGTGGCAAAACCATTGCGGGCAACACCATGTAATGCCTCACTCCACCAGTTGAATTGTGGAATGCCCAGATGCTGGATGGCGGGTGAGGTGTGCTGCATCAGTTGAACTTTCTCTGAGAGGGTCAGACGGGAGCACAGGTCTTCCGCACGTTGTTCGGCGCTTAAATTGGGATTTTGGTAAGGCAATAATCCTTGTCCTAAGGCCATATAGCCCCAGGTCATTAAGAGTGTAATGGTAAAAAATAATTTTTTCATTTTTCTTGAAGGTTATTAGGTGATATTGAATGTTGATTATTGAAGATTAAGAGGAGTTATGATGAGGAGTTATAAAGGGGAGTTATGATGGGGAGTTAAAGGGCCAATACTTTCGAGAGCAACAAAGGTATTCTCTCACCTCTTACCTCTCATCACTAAGATTACTCTCTCCTCTCACCTCTAACTTCCACAAAGCTTTTTGTAAGGGCATTTGTCACACACTTTCTTGTCGTTTGTGGGTTCGAAATCAGTGGTTGGTTCCATGATTTGTGTAATGACACCGCGCAGATGGCTCTCAAAGGAGTCGTTCCATTGGCGCATGTCGGAGATCTCTTCCTTTTGGATTTTTAATATAGGATTGTAGTCTGTTACCCCGGCATGCTGGATGAACAGCAGTGCTGGACTTACTGGAAGTTGGTGAGGATTGATGTCCTTGGAGCGGCTGACAATCATGGAATAGAGCATGGCTTGTAGATAGTAGTCGCTATGATTTTTTATCTTTTCCTGTGAGAAAATATCTTCCAGACTTTCCATGGCTCCTGGTTTCGAACTGCCAGTCTTGTAGTCAACCACCCGGATACGGTGGCTGTCTTTGTCGATGTCAATCTCATCCATGCGGTCGATGAAACCACCGAATGTCACAGTGCGCTCCCCTTGGCTAGTGGTGATGGTAAGCGTGGTGGAAACCTTTCCCTCCATGCCACGGATGACAAATGGTGCAAGTCCCATATCTACTTTCAGCATCTGACGGAGATAGACCAGAATGACCTCACGGTTGATGAGTTGCAGACCATTGTATTCGGGCTTGTCACGATGGATGTCGCCTTTAAAAAAGTCTCTCATAAAGCAATGGTCAACGATACGTTCCAGTGCCTCTGGAGAATTCAGCAGGTTCTCAATTGTTTCCCGCTCCACACGTACCCCCGAGCCCAGAAATCTTTTTTCTTCAGGTGTGTCATGACATATTCCTGTAATCTCCTCATAAATCATCTGTGAGGCATTGTGGAAAATAGTGCCAAAGGTGCGATAGTCAATCTCGTCCTCCTCTGGGTCGGGTTCTTTGATGCCTGCCACATGGTTATAGAAGAAAATGAGGGGGCATTTGATGTATCGATTGATGGCGGTGGGCGAGAGATAGTTCATCGTATTCAAACGTTCCATTACCTCTGACGTCTTGGCAATGGCCTTAGGTTCGCGAATAGTGGGTATGTGTCCTGATGTGAGATTTTTGCGCACTACCTTGTGGACGCTCTCAATGAGTGTCTGTAGCATAAAACGACTCATTTCCCCTGTTTGCTTGTCGTCGGCGGTGTTTCGGTACATGATGGTGATGTCGCCGGCACGCTGGAGAAGACGATAGAAATAATAGGCATAGATGGCTGCCTTATGGTCTGAGGTAGGCAGGCCAAAAGCTTCACGAAGCGAATAAGGGATAAAGGATGGGTCTTCTGCACTACGGGGCATATTGCTGTCGTTGCAGGAAAGCAACAATAAGTGGTCGAAGTCGAGATTGCGTGTCTCAAGTACGCCCATGATTTGCAGTCCGCGGGCAGGCTCACCGTGGAAAGGTATTTTTACTTGGTCTATCAGTTGAAGCAACAGCCGCTGATAGGTAATGAAGTCAATCTGGAGATCGCCACTGTCCATCAAACCGTTTACACGATTTATCAGCGTGTACATCCTGAATGTTGATTCCTCAAACAAAGGATCTGATGTGGAAGCGTTGTCTTTAGTTGATTCTTGGGTGTCGTCTGTTGTCTCATTTTTCAATTGGCGTGCGTTGACCGCGATGCGTTTCAGAATATCTGCTATCCATCTGCCCACCACCTGATTGCGATTAAGAGGAATGGAGCCAGTTGCGGGGTGGAGGTCGCTAAGGTCTTTGAACAGCATTGACAAACCTTCGTCAATCGACAACTCTTCACGCTTGGGGAAGTTGCGGTGGTTGTCGTAGAGTGTTTTCAACAGGTTGGGACACTCTTTGGAAATCAAGTGGGCAAAGGGATGGCGGAGGATGGGGGCAATGTATTTCAAACGGTATTTGTCATCATTGACTCCATATTGTGATAGTTCTAGCAAGCGGCGTACCAGTGAGGTAATCGTTGCCTGGGCAAGGGGAAATCCTGTGGTGACATTCAGAAAACCTACACTGGAGGGGATGCTGTGGAGGAGGGTAGGGAGTAGACTCTCGTCGCACATCACGATAGCTGTACGGTTGCCAGCATCCACACGCTCCTTTTCCTGAAGCCAGGTATAGGCGTAGCGTGCTTGTATGTTGCCGGTGGGCGAACCGATATATTCTATTTTCTTCGGATTGTTGAAATTGTTGTAGATGGTTTCATCGTCTTTGTCCAATTCGTTGGGGAAGAGCGTAAGCATATCGGGGATGAAGGCCCCAGCCTCCTTGATTGCTGCCATAGATGCATCAGCGTAGAATTTGTCGAAGTCCCAATAGAAAAAGGTCTTACGCTGATGCTTGATTTTTTGGAACAACTCCTTCTCAACCTTCTGAAGGGCATTGAACCCCACAAATATGTATTTTTCGCTGTCGAGGTCGAGTTCTTCCTTCTCGGTGACTTCACGGTAGAGGGCACCCTCGTAGGTAAGGCCTTGGTCAAAAAGCCGCTGGTTGAAATCATCATAGATGTCGCTGAAACGGCACCACAGATTGAGGAATTTCTCTCGTAACTTACTCTCCTGATTGTCGCTGAAGTCTTTGAAATACCGTTGCAAAACCTCTTTCTGGGAATCAGTCAAATAGCCTACTGTGTCGAAAGAATGGATGTCGCGGAGATTGGAGAAAAGTCCGTGGGCATTGGCCTTACTTTTGTCGATATCGTTGAAGTCGTTTAATAGTACGATGCCCCATCCAAAGAAGCGGTCGAGTGTCTCGATAGATTGTGTGCATTTGATGTAACTTTGATAGAGGTCGCAGACCAACTTGATGTCGTCGGCCACCTCACGTGTCGACTGGCTGCGAAACAGATCACTGATGGTTCGGTATCGTGGACTCCATATAGGCTTGTTGGCAATCTTGAAAAGACATTCATTGAGAAATATCGATGCACGCTTGTTGGGAAATACCACAGTCGTACGCGACAGGTCGGTGCCGTGTTTACGGAGAATGTCTTCTGCTACATGATGTAGAAATGTGTCAGTGTGCTCCATAATCATTTTTTTATACATCTTCTACTTTTTGTTGAGTTACATACCAGAGATATCCTTTCACTGGACGAGCGTCCATCTCACGTAGTTTTTCCATATAAAGTTCAACTTGAGTATGGTGGATTGTTGCTGGCTTGCCAAATTTGAAATCGATGACGATAATTTCATTTTCGTCGCTGATGACACGGTCGGGCCTACGTTCTACCACTGTGCCGCTCTCTGGGTCGCGGAAGAGTATGGCACACTCGTTGTGTACCTCCCACTTGGGCGAGAACCATGAGCGTACTTGCTCGTTGCTAAGGGCTTGATGCAGCATGTCTTGCAATTCTTTCGGAGAAATCTCATCATAGAGTACCCCTTCCATCGTCAGTTGCTGAAGCACTCGGTTGATATCGTTGATGTCGTGCAGACGTGAGAAGATGCTATGAAGCAGGGTGCCTCGCACGATGTATTGCGAACGGCTATTGTTGTCGTCGTCCGAAGTGAATGATTTACTTGCGTTACTTTGCAGGAATTGTGCCTTGGAATATTGCGACTTGATGGAAAAAGATTGCTCAACTTCTTTTTGCAAGAAGACATTTTCAGTCTCTTTCTTTTCTTTTTTGTCCTTAACATTGATGTTTTCGGGAGAACCGTATTCCAATACCTTTGTACCGTCGCCAAGGGTTTCGTACTTGCTGCCGGATAATAGGTCGTCCATTTCGGGAAGGCATTGCTCAATCAGTTCACTGCGTGTCTGGTGAATGAGTTTTTCCTGGGTAGGTGATTCTGTTTTCTTTTCCTCTTTTTCGGACTTCTTTTGCTGACCAATGACAAAAAGGCTGTTCTTGGCACGGGTAAATGCCACATAGAGCAGGTTCAGATTATCTACACTGTTTTGAAGGTGCTCATAATTGTAGTCTTCTGCATAGAGTGAGGCGGCCATGGCTTTGGTGTAGTTCACAGGTAGGATGGGTAGTTCGTTGAAGGGCTCTTCGTTGCTATCACACCAGATGATATTACTTCGTTCCAGTTTCCAGTTGCAGAAAGGTACTATCACATGGTCGAATTCCAGACCTTTGCTCTTGTGGATTGTCACCATACGAATGCCATCCACTTGTGCCCCTTGAATGTTTTGTGTGCTGATGTTATCATCCCATTCGTTTAGGAATGTTTCCACATCACCGATGTTGTCGGAGAGGAAGGTGTTTAACTGGTCGTAGAAAGCGCATATGTAGGCCGATTGTGATTCCAGTCTTTCCAATTCAAATATGTTGAACAATGTTTCAATCAGTTCATTCAGTGGCAATGACAACAGCCTGTGCCGGTTTTCCTCGCCAATGAATGAATTGGGGAGCCATGCATCGAGTGGTTCGGACTCTTCGCTATAAGGTTGAGATAGTTGGGAGTCGTTGATATCATTGTCCAGAACCACTTTTTGGTAGTCTTTTGCCAAGGTGCTTTTGCTGAGTCTGTCGCCAGGGTTTGACAGTACGCGAAGGCTGGTAATGAGAATATCGAGGGCAATGGAGGAATCAAGACGAAAAGCCTCGTCGGAAACAACATGTAGTTCTGGCTCGTGCTCGTGAAAGTACATGGTGGTATTGCTGATGTCTTCTCTCCGACGAGATAGTATGGCTATCTTGCTTTGGTCCACTCCTTGTTCCAAGAGTGTATGGATAATCTGTGAGATGTGCTCCATGACATCTGTCTCGTATTTGTCGAATGGAAGCAATTCTACTTTTACATAGCCATCGAAATTCTTTTTGGGAGAAATTTTTTGCTCAACGTCACTGTATGCGGTCTTGAGCTCCTCTGCTTTATGACCGACAATTTTTTGTAGACGTTCATATTCTTTTTTTGCCGCTGTCTGAAAAAAGGTATTGTTAAAGTCGATGACATGGCGACTGGAGCGGAAATTGGTTCTAAGACTAGTGACGTTCAATTGCTCTTTTTCGAAATGTGTGTCGATGCCATTTAATAATCTCCAGTCTCCAGAGCGCCAACGATAGATGCTTTGTTTCACGTCGCCCACAATCAGATTACCCATGTTCTGACCCATGCAGTCGCGAAGGAGTATCTTGAAATTTTCCCATTGCACACGTCCCGTGTCCTGAAATTCGTCAATCATGATATGGCGCAGCATGGCACCTGTCTTCTCAAAGATAAAGGGCGTATCGCTATTGCCTATCAAACCGTTTAGCAGTCCTTGGGTGTCACTCAGCAAAAAACGGTTGGCCTCTTGGTTGATTTCACGTACCTTCTCCTCTATACTGATGAGCAGGCGCAATAGGTAAAGGTTGCCCAACACAATGTCTGCAGTCTTAATGAGTGGAGCGTACTTTTGGTGGGTTTTATCTATGGTTGCCAAGATGTTTATCAATGTATCTTTGGCAAGTATGTTGATGGCAGAACGATTTCGGCTACTATTGTTTCCCCAGATATCAGGGTCGTCCATATATGCTTTAATCGCAGGGCTGGGTTCTTTGAAGACATCCCCATTTTGTAGTGTGAGAAAATAACCATAGACCCCTCTTGATTTTTTATTGAAATCGTCAATCGTAAAGGCTCGTGTGACAGAGAAGAATTGATTGGTAAGATCTCTGATGATGTTTGTCATATCGTTTGTACAACGTTCCTTGAGCGCATAGAGTTTTTTGCTGAATTGCTCAAAGAACTGGGGTTTCGACATGGCGTCTTTCATCTTGTCATGATGAGCCTTGTATTGGTCATTGAAGATGTTCTCACCAAATTTCTTGACCTTCCCAATAATATTCCACGACTTGTCATCACTGATGTTTTTTTGGATGTATTCCAACAACCATTTCATCACAGAGTCATGGCCTTTCAACTGACTGACCATCATATCCACGGCATGCTGCTCAATGAGTTTGTCATTCAGTTCTATGCGCAGGTTTGCCGTGAGGTCTAGTTCCCGAGCAAGGTTGCGGAGAACACGTTGAAAAAATTTGTCAATGGTTTCTACCCTGAAATAATGGTAGTGATGGAGAATACCCGTCAATGCCTGTTGAGCCCTTGCTCGGACGAATTCGGGGGCACATCCCAACTCTTTGCAAATTTTCTCCAGATAGTCGTTGGAGTCCTCATATCCATGGGCCAGGCCATTGAGTTGGCTGAGGATTCTCATCTTCATTTCCTCGGTCGCTTTGTTGGTGAAAGTGACGGCAAGGATATGCCGATAGGATGTGGGATTTTCAATCAGTAGTTTGATATACTCTACTGCCAAGGTAAAAGTCTTGCCGCTGCCGGCACTCGCTTTATAGACGGTTAGGGAGGGATTAGGCATATGGGTAGGGTGGTTGGAGGGTAGTTAATGGGGAGTTAAAGGGACAAATGCTTTGCTGCCACCTATAGGGACGTGATGATTGCATCCGATGAGAAACGTGAGTTTAACAATACTATTGCAGTTTGTAATAGCTGGAACTATTCGTTTCCCCAGCGAAGGAACTCCTCAGCACGTTCCAAGTCTTCGGGGGTATCGATGCCGACTGTTTCTTGCTCAGTGATACCTACACGGATACGGTAACCGTTTTGTAACCAACGCAGTTGTTCCAGGCTCTCTGCTATTTCTAATGAGGATTGGGGCAGACGGGTGATTTCCGAAAGAACATCCCTGCGATAGGCATAGAGTCCTAAATGTTTGAGAAAGGGATAGGCGTCAAGCCAGTCTTTCCTTTCCTTGTTCCGTACAAAGGGTATGACGCTCCGACTGAAATAGAGAGCAAAACCATTATTATCGACCACAATTTTTGGTGAATTGGGATTTTCAGTGGCTTCCATGCTGTCGAAGGGTTTGCCTAGGGTGGCAATCTGGGTGTTAGGGTCGGCGAAACAGGCACAAAGTGCCTCTATCTGTTCACGCCGCACGAATGGCTCATCGCCTTGGATGTTGACCACCACATCGTAATCGCCACCAATCTTTTCCATGGCTTCTTCGATGCGGTCGGTGCCGCTCTTGTGTGTCGGGGAGGTCATAATGGCCTTCCCTCCAAACCCTAGTACCGCCTCATAGATGCGGTCATCATCAGTAGCCACATAGGTGGCATCGAGTAATGACGACACTTGCTCATAAACCCTTTGTATCACAGGCTTACCGCCCAACAAAGCCAATGGCTTGCCAGGAAAACGCGTCGATGCATAGCGCGCAGGAATTATTCCGATGTATTTCATTGTTATTGAGAGGATTTTTTCGTTATTGTGTTATTTCGTCATTTCGGAATTTTAAAAATCACTGTATCTTTCTTGTGCCGTTGCATTCTGGATATGCTGAGCAACTACTTCCAGCTTTCATCACGCAAAGATAACATAAGTCAAGCAAAAAACAAAGAATATGCTCCACTTTATTTTTGATTGATAATGACTCCAAGATTTGATATCTCTTCATTCAATCATCAATAATCAATTTTAGCTTCGCTGATTTTTGTCACGACTCGGCATAGTTCAAACATGTCTGACCTTCGGTCGAACTCTTCCTTTCAAGGCATAGCCCGAACAAGTTCGGCTCTGCTCTTGTTTCGTTCATCGTTTGACTCTGCTCTCGCTGCTCCAATAATTCAATTTTCAATCTCACTTGTTTCTCAGGTCTTTCTCTTGCACCTCTACAATTCTGCCGTATTTTGACAATTCATCCATGTTGAGTTTCTTTTTGTTTCCCACAATCATTAATACTCGATGTTGCTCGTTGTGTTGGATGTTGGATTCATAGAATTGGGTGATGTCCTTTAGTGTCGTTTGGTTGTATGCTTCAGCCCATCCTGTGTTGCTGTCCGTGGTATAACCTAAGCGCCGTTGGTTGCCTATTGTCATACCAATGTTGCGGAAGGAAGGGAATTGGGTATAGATACTGTTGATGCAATGCTGGCGAGCACTCTCGAAATTGTTTTCCAATAGTGGCATATTGTGGAGCAAAGAGTCTATTAGGGCGATTGCCTGCATTGACTTATCACTCTGTGTTCCCACCACTGTTCCAAAGGCTAAAGGTGTGTTGCCAGCGGTAATTCGTGGACGACTGCGGGTAAATGATGAGGCACTATATGCCATGGAGCGGAATTCACGAACCTCCTGAAAGAGTATCGATGACATGCCGCCACCAAAATAATCGCTGAACAATTGCAGTGGAACACGCTCCTCAATGGTGGGCAATGGCTTGATGCTCTCGTAGGTGGCAAAGAGAGTCTGGCGTGACTTTGGCATATCATACAGAAATACCAACGGCTCATCATATTGTTGTACGTCGCGGCTGTAGTCGATGAAAGTATGTGTGCAACGGTCGCAAGGGAGGTGGCTTTTCAGCGTCGATGCCACCTTACCACTTGGCAGTGTGCCACTATAACT
>JAFZAE010000116.1 GCA_017548385.1 Prevotella sp. | reverse complement strand
GCGCCAATAAACTCATAGGGGTTGAGCACGCCGGGATCGGTGACTACAGGCATCGCCTCAATGTAGCCAATTTTTTGGATGAAGGCGCGGAGGTCGTCATCTGCCATTTCGGCGGAAATCAGTGTGTAACCAAGCATACAGCCATAGAGCGACATAGCGGTGTGGAGAGGGTTAAGACATGTAGTCACCTTCATTGTCTCCACCTTGTCAACAGTCTCACGGGTGGTGTAAAGAGCACCACCTAGGTCGAGTGGGGGATGACCATTGGTATAGTTGTCCTCGATGACGAGATACTGCACCTCTTCGGCATTCACGAAAGGTGCAGTGAAAGTATGCTTCTCTGTCTCGATGTAGTCGTTGTCTTCAAAACCATCGGCAGCGAGCATCTCCTTCACTTTCTCGTGGGGACGAGGTGTAATCTTGTCAATCATCGACCAGGGGAAGGTAATCATCTTCTCATCCTTCAGGTAGTCAAGGAAATGTGCTGTCACCAGACCGTCTTTCACCCAGCGTTCTGCATAGGCGAAAACACCAGCCTTCACCTTGTCGCCATTGTGCGAGCAGTTGTCCATGCTTTGCACGGTGAGTGGTAGCTGACCGGCTAGGAAACGCTCATAGAGTAGGGCTGTCACTTTACCCATGGCAAACAGAGGGGTGAGTCCGCGGGCGAGGTCTGCCTCATTGTAGCTGTATCCTTTCTCTGTGATGGTAAACGAAATCATCTGCAGAGAGGGGTTACGGAAGATTTCCACCAATCGTTGCCAGTCGCTGAACTGATAGTCGGCTTTCAATGCTTCCGTCACAGAGGCGATAACCTTTTTCTCAATGGTACCGGAGGACTGAAGGCTGACCAGTAGCGAAAGGTTGTTGTATGGTGCGTAGGCCTTGTCGATGACTTCGAAGTCGAAGGTCTCTGCCACGATCACGCCCCTGTCGTATTTGCCCGTATTTAGGGCGTCGTTGAGGATGGCTGCAGGGAAGGCACGGAAGATGTTGCCACCGCCGAAGTGTACCCATGTAGGTTGGTCGTGGGTCTTCTTCACCACAGCTTCCCGATCAAACTTTGGAAGCTCATAACCTTTTGCTTCCCATTCTTGAGCATTAAAACCGCTCGTTAATATGTCGTTCAGTTTCATTGGTTATATGTTTGAAGGTCTTTTTAATCGAAGAATCCGGGTTGCTTGTATTCGATGCCGAGCTCGCGGTCTACAGTGGCGAGGATACCCTGTACCTGTCCTAAAGCGAACATGCGGCCAAGGAACGAATAACCGGCGTTGTAGCCTTTCGTCTCGTCGCCAAGCATGGTCATTCCATGGTCCACGCGCATGGGAAGGTTGGGATTCTCTTTCTCGAAGATACGGGCCAATTCCACAATATCGGCACGGCCGCCAAGATGAGATGCCTCTGTGAAGTCTCCATTGGGGAATATGTGGCAGCTGCGCAGATGTACGAAATGGGTGCGTGGGGCAAATTTTTTAGCCATCTCCACTACGTTGTTATAGGCTCCTGCCGAGAGTGAACCGGCGCAGAAAGTCAGACCGTTGTGTTTGTTGGGTACAGCGTCAAGGAACCACTGGATATCCTCCTCTGTACGGACGATGCGGGGCAGACCGAGAATCTCGATAGGTGGGTCATCGGGATGTACACACATATTCATGCCACATTCCTCGCAGGTAGGCATGATGGCCTCGAGGAAATACTTCATATTGGCACGTAACTGAGCCTTGTCAATACCTTTGTAGAGGTCGAGAAAGTCGCGGAATTTTTGGATGGGTGCCTCGTCGTTCTCACTGAAATTGCCCGATACAAACCCTTGGGTTTTAATGATGATATTCTCCACCAGTTTGTGCTCCATTTCGGGAGTCATCGTCTTTGCCAATGCGTCAGCTTCTGCCAGCACATCGCGGCCTTGTCCTACACCAGCAGGGAACTCAAACTGTGCCCATTCTTCACGTGCTCCGGTACGCTTCAGGATATAGATGTCGAAATACGCAAACTCGGCGTAGTTGAAGTAGAGATTACTCGAACCATTGGGATTCTCATGAAGCAGGTCTGTGCGTGCCCAGTCGAGTACGGGCATAAAATTGTAGCAAATGGTGTGGATACCCTCTGCCGATAGGTTGCGGAGGCTTTCTTTGTACACCTCTATCTGCTCGTCACGGTCAGGGCCACCATATTTGATGGTTTCTACAACAGGCAGTGATTCTACAACGCTCCAGCGCATACCATAGCTTTCAATGTACTCACGCAAATCGCGTATTTTCTCTCTTGTCCATACCTCACCCAGAGGTACGTCGTGCAAGGCCGTAACGATACCCTCTACACCAATCTGACGAAGCATTGCAAGGGTAATCTTATCGTTCTTGCCAAACCATCTCCATGTTCTTTCCATAATATGAATGTGTTGTTTTATCTAATTTATTTTTTTAGATTTAGTTCAATTCTCAGTAGTTGTATTAATATCATGCAAAGATAGTTTAAACAAAAGGAATCACAAAACAATTACCCTTAAATTTATTAAAAAACGTCTCGCATAGGAAAAAGTAAAATTACGGGAAAAATAAAAAGAGGATGTGCCGAGCACATCCTCTTTTCTCATGTATGTCGAATAAATGATTATTCGCCAGATTCCATCTTGGCCTTCAGAGCTGCCAAAGCATCGAGGTCACCAAGTGTGGTGCCACCAGGAGCATTGTTGGCTGCTGCGGGAGCCTCTTCGGTCTTGGCTGCAGTGTGCTTGCGGGGAGCCTTCTTGTCATCCTTCAGCTCCTCGAAGGTGCGGCTGTGAGAAAGGATGATACGCTTGGTATCCTTCACAAACTCAATCACCTTGAAGGGCAGTTCCTCACCCTGCTGGGCCTGGCTGCCATCTTCCTTAACAAGGTGCTTTGGTGTGGCAAAGCCCTCACCACCTTCATTCAGTGCAATTACAGCGCCTCTGTCCATCAGTTCGGTAATCTTACCGGTGTGTACAGAACCAGGAGTGTAGAGTGTCTCATAGGTGTCCCAAGGATTCTCCTCGAGCTGCTTGTGACCAAGGCTCAGACGACGGTTCTCCTTGTCGATTTCCAGCACGACAACCTCAATCTCTGCACCAACCTGAGTGAAGTCGGATGGGTGCTTCACCTTCTTGGTCCATGACAGGTCGCTGATGTGAATCAGACCGTCAACACCTTCCTCCAACTCAACGAAGATACCGAAGTTGGTGAAGTTGCGAACCTTGGCAGTGTGTTTCGAATCGATAGGATATTTCTCCTCGATAGACTCCCATGGGTCTTCTTTCAGCTGCTTGATGCCCAGAGACATCTTGCGCTCCTCGCGGTCGAGGGTCAGGATAACAGCCTCAATCTCGTCACCCACGTGCATGAACTCCTGAGCAGAGCGCAGGTGTTGGCTCCAACTCATCTCGCTGACGTGAATCAGACCTTCTACGCCTGGGGCAATCTCTACGAATGCTCCGTAGTCGGCTATCACGACAACCTTACCCTTCACATGGTCACCTACCTTCAAATTCTCATCGAGAGCATCCCATGGATGTGGAGTGAGCTGCTTCAAGCCAAGGGCGATACGCTTCTTCTCATCGTCGAAGTCGAGGATGACAACGTTGATCTTCTGGTCGAGAGCAACAACCTCTTTCGGATCGCTTACGCGGCCCCAAGACAGGTCGGTAATGTGGATGAGTCCGTCAACACCGCCGAGGTCAACGAAGACACCGTAGGAAGTGATGTTCTTAACGGTACCCTCAAGGATCTGACCCTTCTCGAGCTTGCTGATGATTTCTTTCTTCTGAGCCTCAAGCTCTGCCTCAATGAGAGCCTTGTGAGACACAACCACGTTGCGGAACTCCTGGTTGATTTTCACAACCTTGAATTCCATGGTCTTGCCTACGAATACATCGTAGTCACGTATGGGATGAACGTCAATCTGACTTCCAGGCAGGAAGGCTTCAATACCGAATACATCTACAATCATACCACCCTTTGTGCGGCACTTGATGTAGCCTGTGATAACTTCCTCATTGTCAAGAGCGGCATTCACACGCTCCCAACTCTTGCTCAGACGTGCCTTCTTGTGTGAGAGAATCAGCTGACCTTTCTTGTCTTCCTGATTTTCTACATAAACCTCTACAATGTCGCCCACCTTGAGGTCGGGGTTGTAGCGGAATTCGCTGGCGGGAATAATACCGTCGCTCTTGTAACCAATGTTGACAACAACTTCTTTCTTGTCAAAAGAGATTACCTTGCCGTCAACGACCTGATGCTCGCTGACTTTGTTTAATGTTTCGTCATAGGCCTTCTCGAGGTCCTTCTTGCTGACGTCGTTGATACTGCCCTGCTCGAACTCTTCCCAGTTGAAGTCCTCAAGCGGCTGTATGTTCTTTAAGTTAGACATAAAAAATAAATTAAAAAATTAAATTAATAAAGTTTGACTTTATGGTTGTTTTAAAAATCGGGCACAAAATTACTAATTTTCAACGACATAAAGCACATCCCCCTCACTTTTTTTTAAAAAAACTTCCACACAGCCACTTCTTTAATGATTATTAACGATATAATAATCAATTGTCAACTCTGCCATTCAAAAAGTTTCATACTTATCAAGTCCCAAAGGCATTAAAGCCTATTGGCCAATCGACTGGTAGTTTTAGGTTTAGAGATGATTAGGTGATAATAGCTTGTTTCCTCGTTTGCCTCCTTATAGAGCTGACATTCAGCATTCTTGCAGTATTTTATTCAGCAAGAATGTCGCGTTTTGGTTTTGTGCTATGCCTTTGGTGATTTTGTATGAGTAGGTGATGATATCAGCAAATTGAATTTCGAAGCAGTAGTTATGGAACCTTTCGGGGTCGCAATCCTCCATCTTCGACAGTTCGAGGTCGTGTGTGGCAATGATACCCGACACAGGCAGTTGAGCAATATGTGTGAGAAATAGTTTAGAGCCGTTCAACTTGTCGAGTGAGTTTGTGCCTCGCAGGATTTCATCGAGGATGATTAGCGTCTTTTTGTTGTGCTTGCAGTAGCTGATGAGTTGTTGCAGTCGTAGTAGTTCCGCTTTGAAATACGAAATGCCTTTTGTCAGGTCATCAGTTGTTCGCATACTGCTGAAAAGTGAGAAGATGGACACCGTCATTTCTTTTGCGCATACCGGCATACCGCACATAGCGAGGATATAGTTTACTCCCACGGCTCTTAGGAAGGTGCTTTTGCCTGCCATGTTCGCTCCAGTGATGATATAATAGTTGCCATCTTGTATTTTGAAATCATTTGCTACAGCCTTTTCATTTAGGAAAGGATGGTAGAAGTCTTTTGCTTCGAATACTATTTTGTCGGTGTCGACAATTTCCGCATGTGTACATAGAGGATAATTATATCGATAATTAGACATAGATACAAGCATATCCATTTGACAAACGGCATTAATCCACTCTACAAAATGACAAGACTGTATTCTATTCCATTTGAGGTATTTTCTTAGCAAGAAAAAATCGCTCGCATAGAGAGAGTTGAACAGGAATTCCCGCAATTTACTTCTTTCCTCCAACTTCCCAAAAATGACAGAGATTGAATTGAATGCTTCAGATGCCAAATGTTCCTTTCGTTGAAGCGTCTGAAGAATTCCACTTGTTATTTTGGATTTGAATGGCTCGTTCGCTATTAAATCAACTGCCTGAGTGATTTTTTGCATCCTGAAGGTATTGCCTTTGGTCTTTGCTGCTATTCTATCGAGCGACTTAGCACAACCAAGATGCCCTAAACATAATAGCGTGAATGACAAAAGAGTTGGAATACTCCATGCTATGATACCTAATGAAGACATGATAACGGAGAGATATAGAGCAACACACAATATGATTGTTATGAAAAACCAAACTCTCAGAACTGGGAATTGTTTCGTCTTTATTTCCTTAATAGCATTGAGCGTATCCAATAATCTTTTTGTGTCAATTATTCTCTCCTGAGCAATAACTGTCCAGTTTATTCTGAAAGCATTCATACTTGCCAGTTCATCAATCGTATCCCTCAAGTTCGATAATTCCTCCAAGTCGGGGAGCGTTTTCATTGCTAGTTTGTCGGCCAGTAAACCCGCCCCTTCTGTCGTCACAGTTCGGTTGATACGGTTGAACAGAGAGTCTTTCCCAAACACATCGAGGTCGAATGTGAAGGGATGAGTAGGGTCAATGTATTGTTCTCCATTCTGGAAGGCAGAGAAATCCCCTCCTAATGCAGCCAATTCATTCTGATAGGCTGTAAGCAAGGAGTCCCTTTGGTTGATGGCCTTTTGTCTCTTGGTATCGAAATAACGTAAAATGACATTTATTACGAGGCCGGCAGCCGCCAAAAGTAGCCAAAGGTAATCAAGATGAGCAAAGAGTACGACAAGCAGCACAGTGATTGCTCCGAGGAACGAATAAATCTCGCTCATCAGGAATCTGTGGTCTTTTTCTTTAAGTTTGCTTATTTCGCCGGAAAGTTCTTTGATTCTCTGTAGATAGAATTCCTTGGGGGTGTTCATTTGACAAGTTTTACAGGTTTGTTATTCCTCAGCAAAGGTAGGAATAACTACCTTTTAACTCCTTTTCATTTTTCAACATCGATTGAAAACTGTGTCTCTATTTCGCAAAGGCGAGGATGGTGTTGGTCTTTGGCAGAAAGGATGATGTCATCAAGGGGGATACACCAGTCGATGGCCAGGTCGGGATCGTTCCAGGCAATGGCTCCCTCGCTTTCAGGATGGTAGAAATCGTCGCATTTGTATTGGAAAACGGCATCTTCAGAGAGAACTACGAAACCATGGGCAAAACCTTTGGGGATAAAAAACATCAGATGATTGTCGGCGGTCAGTTCACATGCCACGCTTTTACCGTAGGTGGGAGAGCCATGACGAATGTCAACAGCCACGTCAAGGACACGTCCATGGATTACTCTCACGAGTTTGCTTTGTGCATAAGGCGGATTTTGGAAATGTAGTCCCCGTAGCACTCCATAGCATGAGCGACTCTCATTGTCCTGTACAAAATTCACCTCACCCACGAGTCGGTCGAAGTCACGTTTGGAATATGACTCAAAAAAATAGCCGCGCGCATCCTCGAAAATCCGTGGACGGATGATGACTACACCCTCAATATCTGTCTTGATTATTTCCATTTTATTTTACAAGTAGGTTGTATGATTTATTTTGACGGATTTCAGAGTTATAATCTAGGGCGCCTTTCTATACTTTATGGCTGATGAAATCCTTCTTGTCGGCATACTCATAGCGTAGACAAGTCCTGATATGCTTCCACCAGAGACTGATTTCCATGGGAACAATTTTATAGGAAGGGATGTTGACCTTGAATTCCCGCATAGCTTTGCGACCTATGATGGTGCGAAGGACAATAGTGAGAATGAGTGCCAATGCTGCTGCTCCGACTAGTATCCAACGATGAGTGAGTCCACCGAATACCCCAACTCCGAGAATGAATAGGTAATTCGCATGTAACAGCAGTTGATCTATCCCGCGGAGTAGGCGCACACCCAAGCCACCCTCAAGATGGCGGCGTACTTCTTGATAATATACTTGTCGGTTTTTCCAGGTACTGTTAGGAAGAGGGTTCTCTATTAGCCACGTACTTTCATCGGTGGATACCTTTGTCGCCTCTTCACGAGAGAATTTGTTTACCAAAAACTCATATTCGCCGATGGAATATCTGAGGTATTCCATGAAACCACTTTTCCTCATAAATTCGGTCTTGCGAAAGGCAATCTGCTGACAGTTGGTACGGTAGGCACGACCACTTTGTGCATCACGAAGCAGATACAGGGCGGTGTGTAGGTGTTCAAATTGGTGGAATGCTGGAGCGTCGTCTGCGTAATTACTATAACCTAAGACCATGCTCGTGTCGTCTCCTAATGACTGTGATAATGACTGCAACCACTTGTTGGAAGTCGGTTTCAGACGTGGATCGGACAAGATAATCCAGTCGTGATTGGATGCTTTCACACCGAGAGTGATCGCCAATTTGTTTTTGCTCATATACCGAGATGTTTCGGGAATGAACGTGAAATACAAGTGTGGGTCATTGGCATAGCGTTTGAGCACGTCGCCCGTCTCGGAATCTGACTTCTCGGCCACGACGATTACTTGGTAGTCTTTGTCATAGTCTTGGGTCAGATAGATGGGCAGGTGTTCGTCAAGTGCCTTGGCATCACCATTGGAGACAAGCAGCACTGTCACCCCTGAACAGGAAGAAGCAGTGGACGGTTCCTGATGTTTCAAACGCCTGAAGAAGGGATTGAAAAATGGGGTTATCAACGCCGAGACAAGGGCGATAGCTCCAAGTACGATGGTCAGTTGGTC
>JAFZAE010000115.1 GCA_017548385.1 Prevotella sp. | reverse complement strand
CCTAATTCCTAACTCCTAATTCCTAATTTCTAATTTTTACCCCCCCACATACAATGGAAAAGAAAGATACAACAAAAAAGAAAAACCAGCAGAAATCCTCCCCCACCCTCTTGCAAGCTATTGAGCGCGTGGTGGAGTTGTCGAGAGACTCAAAAATGAGCAGTGAATTTATGAAGAAGGCAAAGCCAGAAATCCAATTGCTCGCCAAAAGCTATGGCATCACCGACAGACAAGCGGTATTGTTCTGCGTCTGTATGGAAAAAGGTCCGCGGCGAGTGGACTACTTCGACCTGGCAACACATCTGGACATGAACAAAATCAGTGTGCTGAGCTATGCCTGCGACATTGATGCACTCGTTCGCCGACGTCTGCTTCGCTACCGCGACGTAAAGGATGAGGATGACTTCGACATCCCCACCGTTGTCATCCGTTGCCTGAAACACAATGAAGTCTATGAACTGCCAAAAAGAACAGGCCTTAACTGCGCCGAGATGTTTGAATTGCTCGACCTGTGGTTTGAGGATCTGAACGACGATGCCATCTCGCCCCGGGAACTCAGTGAAGAACTCCAAACCCTTTTTAACGACAATCCACAAGTGGGCTTCGCACAACAGATGAAAGCACTTCATTTGAATGCAGAAGACCAATTGCTGCTGACTCTCTTCTGCCACCTGCTCATTAACAGGGAAGATGACGACATCAGGTTTTCTCAGATAGAAGATGTCTTTGATAAGAGGAATGATTTCAACAATGCCAAGGGAGAACTGCGCAGTGGTGAGCATTACCTGATGCGGTGCCATCTCATTGAACACCGCTGCGAAGATGGCATCGCCGACAACACAAAATACAAAATGACGGAAGATGCCAAACGCCAACTTCTGGCTGAGTTGAAAATCACCACGACCACTGAGAAGATTGCCGATGTAGTAGAACAGGAGAAACTGACGGAGAAAAAACTCTTTTTCTCAAAGGATATTCAGCGACAGGTGGATGAACTGACATCCTTCATGAAACCCGACAATTTTCAGAAGATTCAGGAGCGAATGAAAGAGAAAGGATTCCGCAACGGTTTCGCCTGTCTGTTCTATGGTGGCCCCGGCACGGGGAAGACAGAAACCGTCTATCAACTGGCACGACAGACGGGGCGCAACATCATGATGGTGGATGTACCACAAATCAAGAGCAAATGGGTGGGCGAGAGCGAGAAAAATATCAAGGCTCTCTTCGACCGCTACCGTGAAATGGTAAAAAATGCCAAACAGACGCCCATCCTGCTCTTCAATGAGGCCGATGCCATCATCGGCATCCGCAAGAACGGTGCACAAAATGCTGTCGACAAGATGGAAAACTCTATCCAGAACATCATCTTGCAGGAAATGGAAACACTTGATGGCATTATGATTGCCACCACCAACTTGCAGCAGAACCTCGACAAAGCCTTCGAACGCCGTTTCCTCTATAAGATTAAGTTCGAAAAACCTTCAGAGGAAGCACGTGTCCACATCTGGCATGAAATGATTCCCGAACTCAACGATATGGACGTCCACACATTGGCAGCAAAATACGACTTCAGCGGTGGACAAATTGAGAACATAGCCCGCCACTTTGCCATCGACAACATCCTCCATGGCAAAAACGAAGATGCCCTCGCTATGCTCATCAGCCACTGCGACAACGAACGCTTAGACAACAACAGCCAGCGCAGAGTGGGATTTTGATTTGAGTTTATGAGTTTGTAAGTTTTTGAGTTTGTAAGTTTTTGAGTTTTACTACGGATGTATCTGATTAAACTGATTAAAACGAACACTAATCTCTCCTATCAACACGAATAAAGTAGCTGTTGCAATCTTTACGGACATAAAGGACTATAAAGACTTTTCTGCCTAGTAATATGTAACATTTTAAAAGATAATATCTTGATTTAAGTAGATCACGAATTAGCGTATTAAAGAATTATTTGATATTTTTCTGCCTTGCAGAAAACGAAATTCTAAAATTCTAAAATTACCTCCCGTTGGTCAGTGGGTCTTCAACAAATCTCGTGATGATAAATATTTAGATGTTACAAAATACTAGTTATAATCAGCTTAATCAGATACATCCGTAGTTAAACTCAAGACACACTTACAATTCCAATTTAAACTTGACCTTATGCCTTTTGGAGAAGCGCTGCCAGAAGGCGGTGCGGGCGGCCATGGCGAGGCGTTCGGCCTCGTCGATATCGAAACCACGCAACCGGGCATATTCGCGTACGATGAGTTGGATGAAACGCTTAGGGCCCCACAATCGGGCGAAATTGGCACAGCCCCGTGCCATATCCACCTCACCAAAATACATCCGGTTGATATCGACAATTGAGAAATGATAGTCCTCCCCTACCCTTTCCCACAGGATATTGCCTGGCGAATAGTCCAGATGCAAAATCCCCTGTTCATGCATGTTGGCCGTGAAAGCGGCAAAAGCCTTGGCAATTTCCTCATAAGTTCCCTCCGCGGCATTCCCCATCTCATAGAAAGTATGGGGATAGTCGCACTGGATACTGATAAAATACGACAGCCCTAAGATTCCCCCATGTCGTTCCTCGAAATAGGCAATCGGTTCAGGCGTCTCAATCCCCTTCTCTCGCAGTCGCATGGCATATTCATAGGCACGCTGTCCTTTGGGCCGACGTATACCCGTGGAATACACCAGTTTGTTGATATACCTCGGCACATGATATCGCTTCACGTTAACATTGGTACCATCGGGCATCTGGAGCACTTTGATCAAGTTGCGGGTAGCCTTGATGGTAGTGCCCTGCTGCTCCAATACCGACGGAATGCTGTCGATAAACTGTCGCTGTGACTGATATTTGGGATTGATGAGGAGCATGAATTAATTGGAAATTGGAAATTAGGAATTAGAAATTAGGAATTAGAAATTAGGAATTGGGAATTTCGTTATAACGTTATATCGTTATTACGTTATTACGACTAACGACTAACTAACAACTAAAAACTAAAGTCTCACCTCTG